>CAYPAE010000083.1:0-7915 GCA_964408595.1 uncultured Gemmatimonadaceae bacterium
TGGCAGCGCGAGGCGGACATTTTCGCGACGTTCGACGTGACGCACTATCGGCCAAAGGAGCGGCCGGATGCGGTCCGTGTCGTGCACGAAAAGACCGGCGAAGAAAGTTGGGTGCCCTTGTTCGACGAAGCAGGAGTGCCGCTCTATCCCGAGCTAATGGCCGAGCTTGACGCGATCAAGCGCGAGCGCATTGGCGGCCTGATGTTGCGCCGAGATTGGGGGGATCGCGGTCCCTGGCCGACATGGCCGAAAGAAGGTGACGTCGATCTCACCCACATGGCGCGCAAGACGAAAGAAATCATTCGCGCCGCCGGCCTGCGCACCGAACTGACCTTCACGTCGTTCCGACATGGCGGCTTCACCGAGGCAGCCGACTCCGATCTGAGCGATGCGGAGATCAGGGCAGCGGGGCGGCACAACGACGTCAGCCCCGCTGCCCCGCTGCCTCGCTGCCCCGCCCTACTGCGGCCTGAAACTACCTACCCGTCCCCTCCCCGGCAACGCCGAGCTGGGGTCGAGCAGGCGCACATCGATGAATTCGCCGACCGTCTCCCGCAGCGCTGCCGACACCTCCTCGGCGCTGGATGCGGCGAGCGCGATGTCGGCCGCGCGCCGGGCAGCCTCCTCCGGCACGGTACGCACCACCCACTTGACCAGCGGGAGCGCGGGCGGTGAGACGCTGAGGCGATCGTAGCCGAGGCCGATCAGAAGCACGGCGCTGAGCGCTTCCGAGGCCATCTCGCCGCAGACGCTCACCGGCAGGCCCGCCGCGCGGCCCACCTCCGCCACCCGATGGAGCTGGCGCACGATCGAGGGATGATGCGGGGTGAAGCGGTCCGCCAGGCGCGCGTTGCCGCGATCCACCGCCATGGTGTACTGGGTCAGATCGTTGGTCCCCACGCTGAAGAAGGCGCTCACCTCGGCCAATCGGTCGGCGATCCACACTGCGGCCGGAGTCTCCATCATCACGCCCACCGGCAGTGTCTCGGCGGCCCGGACTCCGGCGGCCTTGAGCGCCTCGGCCTCCTCCTGCACGATGGCCCGTGTTTCCAGGACTTCCTCGACCCGGGTGACGAGCGGCAACATCAGTTGGACGTCCCGCTCCCACGCCGCCCGGAGGACGGCGCGGATCTGCGGGCGGAAGACGTCGGGCTCGTCCAGGCACACCCGGATGGATCTCCAGCCCAGGAACGGGTTGGCCTCCAGCGGGGCCTTGAAGGCGACGGGAAACTTGTCGCCACCCAGGTCGAACGACCGGATGATCACGGTGCGGCCGGGAAAGGCGAGGGCGACCCGCCGGAAGTACGCCGCCTGTTCGTCCTCCGTCGGAAGGGTCGCGCGTCCGGTGAGGAGGAACTCGGTGCGCAGGAGGCCGACGCCCTCCGCCCCCAGCCTCAGCGCCGGCTCGATCTCCTCCGGCAGGTCCACGTTGCCCATGAGCAGGATCGGGCGGCCCGCCGGCGTGACGGCCGGCTGCTCGACGATCCCCTCGAGCTGCAGCTCGAGCTTGTTCCGCCGGCTGACCTGGGTCTTGGCATCCTCGAGCTCGTCTCGCGTCGGATCCAGGACGATGACGCCGCTCTGGCCGTCGAGCAGGAGCATCGTACCGTGGGGAATGTTGGCGAGCGCCCCCACCGCGCCCATGACCGCCGGAATCCCGAGACTGTGTGCCAGGATGGCCGCGTGAGCGGTCCGGGTGCCCTCCTCGCTCACCAGGCCCACCACGTGCTCGCGGTCGAGCTGGACGGTGAGCCCAGGGGAAAGCTCGTGGGCCACCACGATGACCTGCTCGTCGGACGGCACCGCCCACAGCTCGGTGCCGGACCCGCCGAGCAGGCGGTTGATGATGCGGAGCTGGATCGCGTGCAGATCCGCGAGACGCTCCCGCAGGCGTGCCGCCCCGGACCACAGGTTCCTGAGCTCCAGCGCCTTGAACTCGTACGCGGTCTCGGCGCTGAGCTGGTTCTTGCGGATGAGAACTTCGACCGACTTGAGGAAATCCTCGTCCTGGGCCATGAGGATCTGGGCATCGAAGATCCGCGCTTCCTCGGGTCCGGCCCGGCGGAGCACCTTTTGCCCGAGCTCGTGGAGGTGGGCGACGACTTCCGCCACCGCTTCCCGCAGCCGCGTGACCTCGACCTCGACCTGATCGGGTCCCACCGCGCGGTCCGGAACGTCGGGAAAGTCAAACTGGACGATGAGCGCGGGGCCCATGGCGACCCCGGGCGAGACTCCGATGCCACGCACCACACGCGACGCGCTCATGGCTCCCCGAATCCTCCGGCCACCAGTTGAGTGATCGCCTCCACCGCCTGCTCCGCATCGGGCCCGTCGGCGCGGACCACGATCGAGCTGCCGCATTCGGCGGCGAGCATCATCACCCCCATGATACTCTTGCCGTTCACGGCGACCCCGTCCTTGAAGAGCTCGATCTCGGAGTCGAAGCTGCTGGCCAACCGCACGATCTTCGCCGCCGGCCGGGCATGGAGACCCTCCTGATTCACGATCGTGGCCTCGCGCTCGATCATGGCAGCACCCAGCGGAAGACGACGAGCAGGATGAGCGCGAGCAGGGTGAAGCGCACCGTGGTGAGCGAGGCGCCGAACCACCGGGTCACGGCGACGCCGGTCGCCGCCACGGCGAGAGCCCCGAACGCCGCGGGCCACCCGATGGCCTCGAGGTACCAGGCCGCGACCAGGGGAATCGCCGCGCCCACGCTGAAACCGGCGGCGGGCCCCACCCGCTCGATCGCCTTCGAGATCCAGGACTGCGCGATCGCGGTCCCCACCCCCATTCCGGCATCGAGACCGGTCCGGAGGGCCCACACCCCGGTGGCCACTCGGGCCAGGTTGTACAGCACCAGGAACCCCGGCACCGCCCACCAGGTTGCGCCCAGGACGACGCCGACCAAGGTGGCTCCGACGAGCAGCGGAACCAGGCCGGCCCAGAAGAGCTGATCGCCCAGCGCGCCGAGGGGGCTGCACAGCGCCGTGCGCAGCCGGGCGATCTGCGCGCCGGGGACCGCGTCGTACTCGGCCCTGGCGGTCGCGCCCAGAGCGAGACCGGCCAGGTTCGGGTTGCAATTGAAGAACGTGGTGGACCGGACGACGGCCTCGGTGTGCCGCACCGGATCCACCGTCTTCAGATCCTCGAGCAGCGGCTCCGCGGCGTACCCCATGCCGACGCCCAGCATCCGCTCGTAGTTCCAGGTGCCCTGAACCGCGAAGAGCCGGAGCCACGCGCGCCAGCCGCCGTTCATCGCAGCGCCGCGACGATGAGCCCCACGAGCGCACCGGCGCCGAGCCACCGAAGCCGCGGGCCCCGGCCGGCGCTTCTGAGCGCGCCTCCGATGACAGCCGAGATCCCGCAGCCCAGGGCCACGAGGGTGAGCCCGAGGGCCGTGGACGGGTCGAGCCAGGCGTAGCGCGCCAGGATCCACGCGCAGGCCAGACCCAGGGCCGTGAGACTGGCGCCGCGCGTCGCGTCCCGGAGGAGCGAGCCGTACTGGAGCCGCCGGATCGCTCCACTCTCTCCCGCAGCCAGCGCCGCGGTCCGGTGCTGGATCGCCCGCGCGTTGGCGCGCCGCACCAGTTGGAGGCTGAACCCACCGAGCACCGCGAGGGCCAGCCCGAGCGCCGCGCTCAGGCCTAGGGCAATCTGCCAGGGCGAGTCCGAGGCGAGCGCCGTGGCCGCCACCGTCGCCGGTCCGTAGTCGGGATAGCGGACCGCCCCGAAGGGGAGCACGTCGAGCGCGAAGAGCTCGAAGAGGACCCCGACCCGAAGCCCGGCCTCGACGTCGCCCGCCAGCCACCCGGCCACCGCTCCCGCGACCACCGGGCGCGCCACCATCGCCTGGGGCACGCTCACCAGGTCGAGTCCCACGAGGGTGCCCCAGATCACCAGGAGGAGCGCGCTGGCCAGAGAAAGATCGGTCATCCCAAGGCCTTCAACGTGACGGGAGGGGTCGTCGGGAGATCCTGCGCGGTGACGGCGGCGCCCGCGGCCTCGAGCGCCGCGAGCCGCGCCATCTCGTCGTCGGTGAGGTACAGATACGGCAACCGCTCCCGGCGTCCCGCGCGATGATGGATGCCGCCCAGGTTGATCCGGTGTACGCTCACGGGGTCCGCCGCGTTGAGCGCAGCCATGGTCTCGAGATCGCCGGTCAGGACCAGCGTGCGGCGCACGTCGGACTGCCAGTCCCGGAGCCGCGCCGCCGCGTCCGCCACGGTGACGAACTCGATCTCGATCTCGGGCGTCGCGGCCATCCGGTAGAGATCCTGCTCCCACGTGCTCGCCGCCACCTGATCGTCCACCAGCACGATGCGGTTGACGCCGAGCGGACTCCCCCACCCTACGACCACCTGTCCATGGATCAGCCGGTCGTCCACTCGAAAGAGCACGATGGCCATCAGGGAGTCCGGATCGCCTTGGTACCGGCCGCGATCGCGCGCTCCGCGGCGGCCTCGGGGGTGAGGGAAAGATGGAAGACGAAATCCACCAGCATCGCGAGATTGACGCCGGTCACGACCTTGACGCCGGGAAGGGCGCGCAGCCGCTTGAGGACGGCGAACAGGCACGATCCGGAGGCGAGATCCACGAACACGACGGACGGCTGTCCGTCCACCGCCTCGTCGACCCGCGCCTCCAGCGCGTCGCGATCGCAACCGGAGTTGGAGACCGGCAGCAGCACACCGGTCACCCCGCTGATCGACTCAGCGGCCTCGACCAGCGCCTGCGCCAGCCCCCCATGGCACACCACCACCCCGCGCAGCGCATCACTCATAGTCTTCTTGAAGATACTCCCGAACCCCGCGCTGCTCCTTCATCCGCTTGATGAGCCTCGCGTTGAACGCGGCGGCCACGTCCACGCCGGAGTAGCGGAGGAGATGCATCATCGCCACGACTTCCGAGATGACCGTGATGTTCTTCCCGGGATTGAGGGGGACGACGACGCGGGGCACCGCGACGTCCAGGATCGAGGTCTCCTCCCGGGTCAGTCCGGTCCGGTCGGAGTCCTTGGCGGTCTCCCAGTCCTCCAGCTGCACCACCACCTCGATGCGCTTCTGCTGGCGCACCGAGCGCACGCCGAAGAGCGCGGGAATGTCGATCAGGCCGATGCCCCGAATCTCCATGTGGTGCGCGGCCAGCTCGTGCCCCCGTCCGATCAGGATGTCGTTGCCGCGGCGGATCACCTGCACCACGTCGTCCGCCACCAGGCGGTGGCCCCGCTCGACCAGGTCGAGCACGCACTCGCTCTTGCCGATGCCCGAGCGTCCGACGAAGAGGAGGCCGACGCCGTAGACGTCCGCCAGCGATCCGTGGAGCGTGGTGCGGGGGGCGAACGCTTCCTCCACGATCGGCTTCACCCGCCGGTAGAACTCGGCGGTCTTGAGCTTGCTGCGCAGCACCGGGACGCCCCGCGACCGGGCCAGCTCGAGCATCTCCGCCGGGACGTCCTGACCCTTGGTGACGAAGATGCAGGGCAGCTCGAACTCGAAGAATTTCTCCAGCGACTTCCGCCGGTGGTCGGCGGGAAGCGAGTGCAGATAGGTGATCTCCGTCTCGCCAAAGACGTGCAGCCGGTTCGGCGCGAACCGCCCGGTGTAGCCGGCCAGTGCCAGGCCGGGACCCGCGACCTCGGCGTCGGGAAGCTGCCGGTCGAGCCCCACCTCGCCGGTCAACGCCTCGAGCTGCAGCGAGTCCCCGCGGCGCGAGAGGAAATCCCGGAGGCGGAGCATCAGAGTGGGTTGGCCTGCGAGGGACGGGAGCGCCGCGGCTTGGCCGAGGCCTTTTCGAGCTGCTTGCGCAGCTTCTCCTCCGCCCGGTCGAGCGCGGTGCGATGGTCTTCGGCCTCACCCTTCGCGACGAGCACCTCCCCGCGCGGCACGTGCAACCGAAGCTCGGCGATCTGTTGTGAGCCCTCCGTGTCGAAGACGACCGTCGCCTCGATCGGGCGGGTCGTGATGTTGCCCAATCGCTCGACGACCGTGAGGGCGCGCTCGCGGAGCGCTTCGGAGATCTCGCAGTGGCGGGCGGTGATCGTCGTCTGCATGAGAAGGTCCTCCTGACCCGGCCCTAGGCCGAGCCGGCGATAATGTCGAGAAGGTGGCGCTCCGTCTCGGCGGCGGATCGCTTCCAGGTCAGCCGTTCGGCGAACCGGCGGGCGGCGCCGCCCAGTCGGGCGACCAGTGCAGGGTCACCGGCGAGCTCCAGCATGCGCGCGGCCAGCGCAGGCACATCGCCGTGAGGAACGAGATACCCGGTTTCCATGTGCCGTACCGAGTCGCGCAGCCCGGGGCTGTCCGAGGCGATCGACGGCGTACCGCAGGCCGCCGCTTCCACGATGGTGATGCCCCACCCCTCTTTCGGCGAGGGAAACAGATTGGCCCAGGCGCCGCGCAGCAGCGACACCTTCTGGGTCTCGTTCACGAAGCCGTGAAATGTCACGGCGGACTGCTGGTCGAGCTCCGTGGCGAGCCGCTCGAGCTCCGCGCGGTGATCGCCGGTTCCCGCGATATCGAGCCGCAGCTCCGGCCGGGTCCGGCGCGCGGCCGCCAGCGCCTGAATCGCCAGCCCTATTCCTTTATAACGCTTGAGCCGTCCCACGTACAAGAAGCGTGGCTCCCGGGAGCGCGGTTCCGCGGGCGAAGGACTGAACCACCTGCCGTCCACGCCCGGGTGAATGACCCGGATGCGGTCCGGCGCTACGCCCCGGGCCACCAAGTCGTCCCGCGTGCTCTCGCTGATCGCGTGGAAGCCCGCGCGCCGGTACCCACTCGGCAGCGGCCGCTCCGCCATCCAGACCGCCGCGGCGATCGGCCAGGGCGCCTCCTGGAACGCCGTCTCACCGAACAGGTGCGGGACCAGGGCGCAGAACGGCAGGTCGGTCAGCCTGGGGAGAAAGAGCGGCAGCTTGTTGATGTCCTCGACCACGATATCGGGCCGCTCCCGCCGGATCGCCCGGCGGACGGCGCCGCGTCCGAGCATCGCGAAGCTGTTCCGCCGGCCGACGCGTTGCACGTCAATCCCCCCGATTCGCGCGCTCGCCGGCCCGCCCTTCCACCCCGAGCACACCAGCCGCACCCGGTGGCCGGCGCCGGCCAGGCGCTCGAAGATCTCGAACAGGTGGATCTCCGCCCCGCCCGCCTGCGGATTCTCCAGGTCCTGCCAGTTGACTACCAGGACGTTCATCGCGGGTTGTCATCCTGAGCCGAGGCCCCCCAAGGAGGGCTGGCCAAGCCCCGCCAACCCCAGCCCTCCCCGGGGGGCCTCGGCTCAGGATGACAATCGGTTCTCACAGCCGGCCCGTCGCGCGGGCGATGCCGTCCAGCACCCCGTTCACGAAACCCGGCGCCCGGGCGCCGCCGAACCAGTGGGCCAGACGCACCGCCTCGTCGATGGCCACCTTGGGCGGAACCTCGCCCCGCCGGAGCTCGAGGATCGCGAGACGCAGGATGTTCCGCTCGACCACCGCGATGCGGCTCATCCGCCAGTTCTCCGACGCCCGCGCCGCCTCCGCGTCGAGCGATTCGACGTCCGCCACGACGCCCGCAGCGAGCTCCTCGGCCCGGTCCAGCAACGCCGGCTCGGGGCCGGTGAGCTGTGACAAGCCCCCGGCGACGACCGGAAGGGGCGGAGCGCCGCGAAGCTCCCAGGCGTAGAGCAGCTGGAGGGCGCGCGCCCGGCTCTTCGTCTCAATCCTCAACATGCCCCGCCCTGAGCTGGGCGATCGCGTCGGCCGCGCCGAGTGCCGCCGCGGCCGCTTCGTAACCCTTGTTGCCGGCGCTGCCGCCGGCGCGATCGATGGCCTGCTGGAGTGTGTCCACCGTCAGCACACCGAATCCCACCGGTAGGGCGTACCGCAACGAGACGTCGGTGAGTCCGCTCGCGGCGGCGCCGGCCACATACTCGAAGT
>CAYPAE010000084.1:0-4540 GCA_964408595.1 uncultured Gemmatimonadaceae bacterium
ATGACCAAGAAGAACGGCCGCCGGGGCCCGACCCGGTTCGCTCTGTGCATTGACAGCGGGGGGTATCCGGCGTCACTGGAACCCAGGAAGCTCTACGAGGTGCTGCCCGATCCCGAGGCGGGGCGGCACGGCCAGCTGAGGGTGATCGATGAGTCGGGCGATGATTACCTGTACGCCAGCGAGCTTTTCAGGCTTGTCGATCTCTCGCCCTCGCTGAACCGAATCGTTCGTGGCGGGGAACGCAGAAAGGGGAAGGTCGCTCGCCCGATCCGCCGGGCCTCGAAGATCCGCGCTGCTCGCTGAGTCACGCGATCAACCCAGGCCTCGAACGGCTCCCCGCCAGATCTCCGGGTCGCCCAGCCGCACGGCGGCATCGGCGCCGACGTTCTCGAGCAGCAGGGCGAGCACGGTGAGACGATCGGCTCCTCGGACTCTTCAGGTCGTCCGAAATCATCGACTACCTCCTTGTTGGTCAACGGCCTCGGCGCCGAAGCTCGTGCCTCAGACGTCCACGGGCTGCCGATAAATGTAGGCTCCGGCGAGCCTTTGCCTCGGAACCGTGCCGGTACTCCATCCTGATCGGCCGTCCGCCGTGCGCTTACTGCCTGCACGGCTCATCCGGATCCGGCTCGGCTGGTCCACCACCGGCCAGTGGTCCGGATTCGCCACCCGCAGCGCGACATCCGCGATCAGGTTGGTGACCCCGGAGGCCCTTGCAGGCGACCGTGTCGCGTGCCGTGCCGTCTGCCCGGCTGGCGGCGGGCTCCGCAATTCCCCACCTTGGATCACCGGGACACGAGGAGGGCATGCGGTCGGGAATGGGTAGCGCAGGCGAGTCTCAGACCTAGACGAGGAAGGCCATATGGACCCTGGTGTGTTTCTGGCCCCCGTCGGAGGCATGGTGGCCATTATCGCGGCCATTTATGTCGCGGTGGCCAAGATCATTCGTCTGCGTGCCACTCTTCCAGCATCGCCATCGGCCGACGTGACTGCGCGGCTGGAGGCACTCGAACGCGATGTCCAGGGCCTCCAACAGGAGGCAGCAGAAACACAGGAGCGGCTCGATTTCGCAGAGCGTCTGCTCAGCAAAGCACGGGATGAGCGGCGCATTGGCAGCTAGAGAGGACACTGACCCACTACCGGCGCTCGCCTGCCGCACCCCGACCCCCCGCCCCCGCGCGGGCCCACCGTTCTCGCCGCGGCGAGGATTCGGTACCCAGAATGCCTCCAGCTCGCCGGATGCCGCAGTGCCCGATGTCATAGACCGACTCCAGGCCGCGATCACGGATCGCTACGTGCTCGGGCGCGAGCTCGGCCGCGGCGGCATGGCCACCGTCTACCTCGCCCAGGATCTCAAGCACGACCGCAAGGTCGCGATCAAGGTGCTCCACTCCGACCTGGCCGCGAGCCTCGGCCCGGAGCGCTTCCAGCGTGAGATCCGGGTGGCGGCGCAGCTCCAGCACCCGCACATCCTGCCGGTGTACGACTCCGGGGCCGGTGAGGGCATCCTCTGGTTCACCATGCCCTACGTCGAGGGCCACACCCTTCGCCAGCGGCTGCGGCGGGACGGGCCGCTTCCCGTTGCCGAGGCGGTGTCCATTGTGGGCGACATCGCTCGGGCGCTGGGGTACGCCCACCGGCGCGGGGTGGTCCACCGTGACGTCAAGCCCGAGAACGTGATGATCGGTGACGAGCACGTCTTCCTCACCGACTTCGGCATCGCGAAGCCGCTGGACCGCACCGGCGATCCACAGCTGACCGTCGCGGGCGTGATCGTCGGAACCCCGGCGTACATGGCCCCGGAGCAGCTGGGGACCGATTCCTCGACCGATCACCGGGTGGACATCTACGCGCTCGGCGTCCTCGCCTACGAGCTGCTGGTCGGCGAGCCGCCGTTCACCAACCTCGAGCTGGGTCCGCTCCTGGTCGCGCATGCCATCCGGGAGCCGGAGCCGGTCGCGCGGCGGCGGCCGGATGTGCCCTCGCCGCTCTCGGACCTGGTCGCACGGTGCCTTCGCAAGGACCCCGCCGAACGCTGGGAGTCGGCTGAAGCATTGTGCCACGCGCTGCGGACCGTCGTCTCGCCGGGATCATCGGCAGCGCCCTCGGAGTACGACCCATCGGATGTGCGCGGTTCGGCGCCCGCCAACCTGATGGCGGCTCGGGCGGCGCTCAGCCGCGGAGCGTGGCGCGACGCGTATACCGGGCTCACCGCGGCGACTGCCGCGGGCGCCCTCGAGGCCGAAGACCTCGAGCGCCTGGCGGAAGCCGCGTGGTGGGTGGCCGACGGTCCGGCCTGCGTGCGCGCGCGGGAACTGGCCTACCGCCGCTACGTGGAACGGCGCGAGCCCCGCGCCGCCGCCGCGGTCGCGCTCGCCCTTGCGGAGGATCACTTCCACCGGCTCGCCCGCGCTGTCGGCCAGGGGTGGCTTCGCCGCGCCGAGCGACACCTGGACGGCCTCCCCGAGGTCTCCCAGCACGGCTGGCTCCATCGCCTCCGCATGGTGGTCGCCCTCGAGGCCGAACGGAATCCGCACCAGGCCATGCAGCACGCGGAGCGGGCGCTCGATATCGCCCGCCGGGTCGGCGACACCGATCTCGAGGCCCTGGCGCTCCAGGACCGCGGCCGCATTCTGGTGGCGCTCGGCCGCGTGGCGGACGGCATGGCGCTCATCGATGATGCGATGACGGCCGCCACCGCCGGCGAGCTCACCCCGCGCACCACTGGGCGCACCTACTGCAACATGATGAGCACCTGCGAGCGGCTGGGTGACTACGGCCGCGCGGCCGAGTGGCACGAGGCGGCGCACCGCTGGGTCGAGCCGCACGCCGAGTCGGGCTTTCCGGGTATCTGCCGGGTTCATCGGGCGGGCATTCTCCGGCGGCGCGGCGCGCTGCCGGAGGCGGAACAAGAAGCGCGGCGCGCGGCCGAGGAGCTGGCGGACTTCATGATCGATGTCTCGGGCGAGGCGTTCTACGAGCTGGGCGAGATTCGCCTGCGGATGGGCGACTACCCGGAAGCCGAGGCGATGTTCGCGGCAGCGCATGCGCGGGGCCGGGACCCGCAGCCCGGCCTCGCGCTGCTGCGTCTGGCGCAGGGGAACCGCGAGGCGGCCCGCTCGATGATCGAGCGATCGCTGGGCGAGCCCGGCCTCGGGGCGCTCGACCGGGCCAAGCTGCTGCCCGCGCTGGTGGAGATCGCCGTCGCCTGCGGGGCGGTCGACGCCGCCGCCGAGGGCGCGTCGGAGCTCGAGGCGATCACCACGACGTACACCTCACCGGCACTGGTGGCGTCGGCCGCGCTCGCCCGCGGCACGGCGGAGCTCGCCCGCGGCGGGGCCGAGGACGCGCTGGCTCACCTCCGCCGCGCGCGACGCATCTGGACCGAGATCGACCTGCCGTTCGAGCTGGCCCGGACCCGGCTCCTCATGTCTCAAGCGTACTCGGCGCTGGGCGACCGGGACGAGGCGGCGATGGAGGAGCGTGCCGCGCTCGCCATCATGAGCCGCATCGGCGCGGGATAGCGAACGCGTGCCTCGTTCGCAGCTTGGCCGCATCCCGAGCCTCCCCCACGCCTTGCGTCTCCGCTGGGGCGACAACCGGCATGGCCAGCTAGGCGTCTAGCCGGAGGTGGCCCGCTCTCCAGGCGCTGCCGTGACCGCCACACCACCCACCTGCAGTAGCAACCCCGCGCATGCGTGGCGGGCACGGCAGCGCCCGGAGAGCGTATCGCCTCCGGCGAGAGCCCCGCAACCCGAGCCCGGCGCGACGGGCGGCGCGAATCCGGTACCGAGAGACCAGCCTGAGATAGTCAGGGTTATGCGTCGACTCTTGCGGCGCCGCAGCCCTGGGCTCTTCTTCCCGGAAGAGGAGGAATCCATGACCAGCGTACCACGGCGCCATCGGTTTACGGTCGAGGAGTACTATCAGGTTGCCGATCGGGGCCTCGCGCGCGGCGGCGCCAAGGTCGAGCTCATAGACGGCGCGATCATCGACATGACGCCTCAGGGGCCCTGGCACGTGGGATGTGTCCGCCTTCTCTCCGAGACGCTTATTCGTGGCGTCCGCGCAGGAGAGGGGGTCTATGTCCAAAGCACTCTGCGTCTGAGCAAGTGGTCGGCACCGGAGCCGGATATCGTCGTCACCCGAGGCGGTTTGAACCGGTGGGCGGTGCCGGAAGTGAGTGACATCCTCCTCCTGATCGAGGTCGCGGACACCACCATTGACTACGATCTCCGAACCAAGGTGCCGCTGTACGAGAGTGCCGGGGTCCCCGAGGTCTGGGTGGTCGATCGTGAAGGAAGGCAGGTGCATGTGTTCCGGCGGTCCGGGGCGGAACCCGGCTACGGTCCGGCCGACATCGTCCGGCCGCCGGATCGGCTGTCACCCTGCGGCGTTCCGGTCGACCTCGGCTCACTGTTTCCTTGAGCACTGAGCCGCGGTGGCGGTGGCGAACCCCTCAGCGCCCTCCTCCGCTGCGGGCGGCTACCTGAGCCGGTACCCGTTCCCCCGCTTCCCGTGACCGCGGTCTGGATCCTGG
>CAYPAE010000084.1:4550-6900 GCA_964408595.1 uncultured Gemmatimonadaceae bacterium
GGTTGCGGTCGAAGTAGCTCACGTGCAGTCGCCCACTTCCGTCAACGGCGAGCGACGTGTTCCCGGTCGGGTCCCAGGCGAGCGGCGGAGGCAGTACGCGGCGACTGCATCACGGTCGCCTCCTCCGCTTCCGCGCCGGTTTCAGCTCCGCCGCCTCTCCCCACAGCGCCAGAAACGCCGTCACGAACCCGTGGATCTCCGCCGCATCCACCGCCAGCGGTGCGAGCGCCATCCCGACCGACAGCGCCAGGTGATAGCCCTCCGAGCGCGACGCCAGCGCACGAGCGTAGGCGGGATGCGCCTCGTTGACCCAGACCGTGGACTCGACCAACCGGCTGAGGTCCGGATCGTGAGGCCGGCGCTCGAACTGGATGGTGAGGCCATAACGGGCAGGTCGCCGCGGGCCACGCCCGCCGGGCAGTGGGCTGGGCGCGACCTGGGGCGCCGGCACTGCCGGCCGCGGTGGTTCTGCCTCCAGGACGCCCTCCCCGGTCTCCCCCGGCGCGGGCTCCTCCGGCGGACCCGCCTGGGGTCTTTCCAGTTCCACGCCCGGAGCCCGCGGCGTCAACGCCTCCGCTCCGCCGAGTGGGAGCCGCTTCTGCCCGCCCCGGCGGTGATCCACCAGCGAGGCCAGCAGCGGGAACTTCCTCGCCAGATCCACCAGCACGGATTCCAGGTCTCGCTCGATCGGCCGGGTATGGCGCCGCCGCGATTCGGCCGGCGCCGGGACGTCATCACCCCATAGCGCGAGCTGGGCCGAGACCGCTTCCTGGATCACCTTGCGATACGCCAGATAGGTCGCCCCGCGCGGACCCGTGCGCACGAAGTCGGCCTTGCTCAGCGTGAGGCTCTCGGCGAGCGCCGGCGCCTCGATCAGGCCGGTGATCCGATCGGCTCCGCCGGGCGAGAGGCCGAGCCAGTCCCATCCCCGCTTGATCACCTTCCCGAAGGTCGAGAGCGCGACCCCACGCAGGTCTTCCGGCAACGGAAGGTCGTGCCGCTCCAGATACCCCTGAGCGGACGGCTTCCGCTTTCGGCCAATCCGGATCGCGATCGGCGCCCAGCCCCGAGCCGGCTCCGAGCTCGCCAATGTCTGACCGTTGATCGCTATCCGGATGCGGTTTGGGTACTGGTCGGCCAGAATTTCTTGAAACCGCGGATCCAGCAGCGGCTCGAAGTGGCGCCGCGCCACGGACTCGATGAAGCCGGCATCGAGCAGCGCCGAGAGCGGATTCTCCAGCCGAAGCCGTACCGCGGTCCCCCGCTCCGGCACGAGTCCCAGCGGTGGCACCCAGCGCCAGGGCGCCCGCCGGCGCGATGCCAGGTTCCAGGTGGTCGCGACGTGAGTGGCGCCGCGCCGGGTCTCGGTCAGCACCTCGGTGGACGCGAGCAGGCCCAGCTTGATCCCCACGCCCGCGAAGCCGATCCCCTGCCCCCTGGTCTTCCCGGTGGACGCGATGTCGTGATACCTGGCCAGGTCCCGGCGCTGCATCCCCGAGCCATCGTCGATCACCGTGAGGCCGGACCCGGCCGGATCGGCTTGGATCAGAATCGTCGCCGCACCCGAGTCGAGCGAGTTGGCGATGATCTCCGTGAGGATGGTCTCCTCCAGGGAGCCAGGGTAGGCGTCCCGGAGATCCTCCAGGAGGTGCAGCAGGTCGACTCGGGTTTCGCCCATCGCTGCCTCCTTGCTTACACCACCGAGTCGAGGAACCGCGCCAAGTCCCTGAGTGCCTTGGCGAACGGCTCCGGGTAGGCCTCCCCGCGGTGCAGGCTCAACGATGAGAGTCGCACTCCCGCCGACTCGAGCGTCGCCGCGTGCTCCAAGGCCAGGTCCCTGGCCTCCGATGCCAGGACGAATGGCGAGTCCGGCGTCGGGCCGCTCCCCCAGGCCTCCAAGGCCGCCACGAAGGCGTATAGGCCGGCCCACGGACGCCAAGCGGGTGGGGCATCGACATCGATCGCGAGTAGCTCTGCCCACTTCCCGAGGTCGACGCAGTAGGATTGTGGTGAGGTGGACCGAGCCTCGATGAACCCCGATGCCACCAGCTCTTCGATGGCCCGCCGCACCGCTCGACCATAGTAGTGGATGCCGGCCGCGATCTGCTGCACCGTGGCGCCGCTGCCGGCCAGCCCCACCAGATTGGAGACCACGTCTGGCTTGATGCCGACCCCGAAGCCGAGCCGCAGCCGCAGCATCAGGGCCGGGCCGCCTTCGAGCACCGGGCTGGCCTGTGGCTCGCGGCGACCGGCAGGTTGGGCCGGCGCTGAATCGGCCGCGAGGGAGCGCCAGCGGAGGTCACCACCATCGGCCATCGCGAGGAGCGCGAATTTGCCCAGCGGCTCGGCG
>CAYPAE010000084.1:6910-7915 GCA_964408595.1 uncultured Gemmatimonadaceae bacterium
TGAGGAGCCGAGCGCCGTGCCGCGCCCAAAGCCGGGCGACTCGCCACAGTCTCGGCTCGTGACCGGACAAGACCAAGGACGCAAGCAGAAGCGCTTCCGGGTCGACGATCGCCCGGGCAGGCCTGCGGCCCGCAGCGGGGGTAAAGATCGCGCCCCACTGGCTCCAGGCCGCCCCGGCAGCCGCCTCGCGCACGGCGGCGATGGCCTTAGTGATTGGTTGCGAGGACATGCGCGGTCACGGTCGTGTTCATCCAGTCGGTGGGCAGTCCCAGATCCCTCGCGACCGTTCCTACGGCTTCTTTCAGCGCCTTGGGCAGAGGCTCCGGGGGGCGAATGTCCGCGGGTGGCCCTTCCCGCTGCAGGATCCCGGTAGCGATGACATCTGCGTCGCGCCGACCACCACGATGGCGGCAGTCTGCCCCCGGCGGGCAAGGAGATCGCCGGTGGCGCGCAGCGCTTGGTCCAGAGCGACGTGGGTGTCCGAAATAGACTCTGTTAGAGTCTATAATAGACACTGAGTCGTGGTCTGGTCGACCCTGCGGCAGGACTTCATCGCGGCCGACAAGGTGTTAGAGATGGAGGGCGACATCACCGCTTCCGTCGTGGTTCCGGCCGTGCGGCAGCGGAGGCCCGCGGGTCCGGGGTGACGGCAGCCGTGGAGTGAGCGGAAGCCCCCGGCGGGGCTGAGCCGCGGGAATGAGAGCCGGCGCGCGCCTTCAGGTGTACACGGAGTTCACACCTCGTCACACTTTGGCCTCGTCGCCCACACCGGCCCGCCCCGCTCGAGGTAGCCACTCCTGCCCCTCCCAAGCTTCGAGATCATTGGTGCGCTGCGAGAATCGCAGACCATAGCGACTGCCTCACGAATTCGCGAGCTTCCGCGGTTGATCAGGCAATATGGGCGTGGGCGATGGCGGAAGCGGAAGGGCGTCGCAACCATTCGCCTCTCCGATGGCACCGTGCAGGAGGCCGAGATACATTGGTACGAAGCGGCCGGCCTCGGCG
>CAYPAE010000085.1:0-3955 GCA_964408595.1 uncultured Gemmatimonadaceae bacterium
GTGAGCATCCGGCAGGCGAGCCGCCGTACGGCCTCTTCGTCGTCCACCACCAAGATAGTGAAGCCCCCGGGGGGCCGTTCCGGCCGCTTCGCTGAGGGAGATGAGCCTCGCGGATCCGGGTTGGGGTTTCGCGACGGGAGCATGGCGTGGAAAGCGAAGCTACCCGAACCGCGGCGATGCTCGCAAGCTCAGTCGGCCTCAGTCAGGCTGGGGCGGGCGCACCTTCGGTACGCCGGTATCCTTTTTTCCACGCCGCAGGTCCGCTCGCGCCTTCTCGGCCAGTTGCGCGTAGCCCGCGCGGAGTCGGTCGAGCTCCTGCTCCTCGAGCTCCTCGAGGTCGAGCAACGCGACGTGAGCTCCCTTGGTCACGCGCAACAACTCATCCAGCTTCACCTGTAGCGCCTCGCTGTCGCGATTCTGCGTGTTCTGAATCAGGAACACCATCAGGAACGTGGCGATCGTAGTCCCGGTGTTGACCACGAGCTGCCAGCTATCGCTGAACCGGAAGAGCGGGCCGGTCACCATCCAGGTCAGGATCGCCCCGACAGCGAGGATAAAGGCGATCGGCCTGCCGGCCACTCGGCTGGTCGCCTTCGCCAACCGGGTGAACCACGATCGGGACTTAGTGGGGCGCATGATCGCTTCGGCGCGTGCGCGCGTGACTCTGTCCCCGGGGCAGGCCGCCCCGAAAGAGAAAGTGTGCGTCGGAGGGAACCCGCGACTCGAACTCCCATCGGGGCTCACCCGATCGACGCTGTTCCAGCACAAGGTCCGCCAGCTGCCGGGCCGGATACCACCAGTCGGGCCGCAGGGTCGGATACCACTCGCGAAACTCGTGTCGCAGCATTGCCTCACGTACTTCTGCCATTCGGTGCTCCCACCAAGAGCGGGAGGGGAGGCCCTCCAGCCGTCCCCTCTGGGAAAAGTAGAGAGAACGTCGAATGGGTAGCGGTGAGAAGGATCACCTCGGCAGACCCGGTCCCCTCCAGACCCGCGTGGGTATCGGCCTTGCTTGTCAGCGCACCTTCAAGCCCGCTATTATCGGGCGGCGCCCAAGGTGCGCGGCTCGCGAGCGCCCGAGGTGCCACGGCAGTCGATCCACGACGGAACCCTTGCCAAGGCAGGTTCCATGGTCGACAACCACCAGAGTGAGTTGGCTCCAGTGGTAGACGAGGCGGGACTCCTCACTCTCACCTATGGCGACCGCGCAGTTCTCCGACAGCTCGTACAGTTGTTTCTCGAGGACGCCCCGGGCCAATTGGCCGACGTTCAGGCGGCGGTAGTGCGCCGTGATCGCTCGCTCCTGGAGCAACAAGCACACGCCTTGAGAGGCGCGGCAGCCGGTATGACCGGCGCCCGCGTCGCGACGGTTGCTGCGCGCCTCGAAGCAGCCGGCCGTACCGGCGATTTCACGGGTGCGAAAGACGATTACGGAATCCTGACAGCGGAGGTGGAGCGCCTCCGGCAGGCCCTCCTGCAGATGGCCGAGGAACGCGGCGGATGAGGGTCCTGGTTGCGGAGGATGATCGCGGGCTCTCCCACGTGCTGTGTTCGTTCATGCATTCTCAAGGGTGGTACGCGACGCCCGCCTTCGATGCCATGCAAGCCATGATGTATGCGCTGCGGACCCCCTGCCCCGATGCGATCGTCCTCGATCTCAATATGCCCGGTGGGGCTGGACTGGAGACGCTCAAGAAACTGAAGGCCTCCTCCAGGACGGTTTCGATTCCCGTGGTTGTGATCAGTGCGACAACAGATGAGGCGATCATCCAGACCGCGAGCGAGCTGGGCGCCGCCAAGTTCGTCGCAAAACCGGTAGACCCGAAAGCTCTCGGCACCCTACTTTGCGAGTTGGTCAAAGGGAGCTAGGGTCGGTATCGACCCCGCCATCGTCCCCCATCGGCCCTTGCCTATCCCCTGCTATCTGGCGAATTTACCCGCTCGCTGGAGTGGTGGCCGAGTGGCTGAAGGCACCGGTTTGCTAAACCGGCATAGGGGGTCAACCTCTATCGAGGGTTCGAATCCCTCCCGCTCCGTGAGACTCCCGCGTCCATGGCCCCTCCCCGCGTCCGCTTCGCGCCGTCGCCCACCGGCTACCTGCACGTGGGCGGCGCCCGCACCGCGCTGTTCAATTGGCTCTTCGCGCGCCACACGGGCGGCACCCTCGTGCTCCGGATCGAGGATACCGATCGCGAGCGGAGCACCGAGGCCCACACCAAGGTCATCCTGGATGGCCTCGGCTGGCTGGGGATTCAGTCGGACGAGGGGCCGTACTTCCAGGGTGAGTATGGGCCCCGGCACCAGGCCGACGCCGAGCGACTGGTCGCCGAGGGCAAGGCCTACCGCTGCTTCTGCACCCGCGAGGAGCTCGACGCCCAGCGGAAGGAGGCCGAGAGCGCGGGCCGGGCGTTTCGGTACGACCGACGATGTCACGGTCTATCCGTCGAGGAAGTGGAGCGGCGCTCCAAGGGAGAGTCGTCCACCATCCGTTTCCTGGTGGAGGACGACGAGATCGCTTGGGACGACGCGGTGCACGGACGAATCAGCTTTCAGGGTCGGGATCTCGATGATTTCGTGATCCTCCGGAGCGATGACTCCGCCATCTACAACATGGCGGTCGTGAGCGACGATATCGCGATGGGCATCACCCACGTGATTCGCGGCGACGACCACATCTCGAACACCCCGAAGCAGATCGCGCTCTACCGGGCGCTGGGTCACCAGCCTCCGGTCTTCGCCCATGTCCCCATGATCCTCGGCCCCGACGGCAAGAAGCTCTCGAAGCGGCACGGGGCCACGGCGGTCGGCGATTACCAGGACCAGGGAATTCTGGCGCCGGCGATGCGGAACTTCCTCGCGCTGCTCGGCTGGTCGCCGGGCGGTGACCGGGAGATCATCCCCGAGGAGGAGATGATCCGCCTCTTCACGCTGGAGAGCATCCAGAAGAAGGCGGCCGTCTTCGACGCCACCAAGCTCGAGTGGATGAACGGGCAGTATCTGAGCGCGCTGGCGGCGGACGAGCTCCTCTCCCCTGTCCGGAGACGACTGGAGCAGATGGGTGTGTCCGATGGCGGGCGCGATCTCCGGCCGCTGATCGACTCGGTAAAGGCGCGCTCGCGGACCATCCTCCACGTCGCGGATCAGGTGGCGGTGCGGCTCGATCCGTCCCGCTCGCACCTCGACGAAAAGGGCGAGGCGCTGATCCGGAAGATGGGGCCGGCCTTCTCGTCCAACCTGCTGCGGGCGGCCGACGCCCTCGAGACGCTTCGGAACGGATCCTGGACCGCCGATCGGCTGCTCGCCTGCCTCAAAGGCGTAGCGGAGACGAATGGCCTCAAGCTGGGCGACGCCATGCAGCCGATCCGGGTTGCGTTGACCGGCTCGACCGTCTCGGAGCCGGTGAACCAGCTCCTGGAGGTCGTAGGACCCGAGCGCAGCCTCACTCGGATGCGCGAGGTGGCGACGCGGACGAGCAGCGGACCGCCGTCCGCGTGATCCCCCGGGCCGGGCTGATTCTCGCCGTAGCGGCCCTCGGCGCCTGCGCCAAGGCGCCGCCCGCTCCTCCCAAGCCGGTTCCCGCTCCCGACAGCGCCCCTCCGCCAGCGCTACGACCCGCACCGGCACCCGCCCCCGCACCGGTCGAGCAACCCCTTCCCGTCCGCATTCTCGCTCCGGTCACCCTCGCGTTCGTGGGTGACATCAACCTCGGCACCCTCACGATCCCGGACGGCGTGCCGCCGGAAGAAGGCCGCGGTCTGTTCGACGCCTCGCGGAGTGCTCTGACAGGCGACCTGGTCGTCGGCAACTTCGAGGGGGTGCTTGGCGACAGCGGCACGACGTATAAGTGCGAGGCTAAAGGGCGGCACGTGTCTTTGGCGGACAGCGGGGCAGCGGGGCCGCGGGGCCGCGGGGCGGTCGATGCCCGGACTCCCCATCCAAAGGCCGCAGCCTCTGC
>CAYPAE010000085.1:3965-7887 GCA_964408595.1 uncultured Gemmatimonadaceae bacterium
GGGGGGGGGCCGGGCCCCCGGGGGGGGGGGGGGCCGGGGGGCGGGGGGGCGGCCCCCCCCCCCAAACCCCCAAAAAACCCCCCACCCCCCCCCCCCCGGCCCCCCCGCCCCGCGGCCCCGCGGATGTGCTACGCCTTCCTGACCCCCACCGCCCTCGCCCCGCGTCTCCGCGAAGGCGGGTTCACCCACCTCAACCTCGCCAACAATCACGCCAGCGATTTCGGGGTCGATGCGAGGACGGCGACCGAGCGAATCCTGGACTCACTCGGTCTGCGGACGTACGGGCCGCTCGGAAGCATCGCGGTGGACACGGTCCGGCGGGGAGACAGTGTCACCGTCGTGGGCCTGCTTGGGTTCACCACCTATCCCTTCGCCTACGATCTTCTGGACATCGCGCGCAGCGCGGCCGTGGTGGACTCCGTCCGTGATCTGGTCGATCTCCTCGTGGTGACCTTTCACGGCGGCGCCGAGGGATCGAGAGCACTGCACGTTCCGGAGGCCGCGGAGTCGCTCGGTCGGGAGCCGCGGGGTGACCTGAGAGCATGGGCTCGGGCGGTGATCGACGCCGGTGCCGACGGCGTCGTCGGCCACGGGCCGCATGTGCTGCGCGGGATCGAGTTCTACCGGGAGAAGCCGATCGTCTATTCACTGGGGAATTTCCTGACCTACCGGGGCTTCAACCTCGAAGGGCCCCTCGGCCTCACCGGCGTCCTCCAGCTCGAGGCCGGTCCAGACCTCTCCTGGCGCCGGGCCCGCTTCATCCCCATGGTGCAAGTTCCCCGGACTGGGCCAGCGCCGGATCCAGACCGTGCGGCGCTCGATCTCATCCGGACGCTCTCGCGCGAGGATTTCGGAGACTCGGCCGCGCGGTTCGGCGAGGACGGCGAGATCCTGCCGCCTGAGTGATGGCCCGATGGGTTACTTGCCACCCACGCGCAACCACTCTACTGATTCTGCATGACCACCGAGCCCACCGAACCAGAACCGAACGGCGGCGCGCCGACGCCTGCGGCGATCGCCGCCACCGAGAATCCGGTGCAGCTCACCGTCGGTCTCGTCGAGGACCAACGGGTCCCCGACGGGATGGTCTGCATGGGGAGTTACCGGAACGGCCGTCTCGTCGCGCGCTCGGTGATGCCGCCGGAGGCATGGGCGCAGATCGACGAGTACGGGATCTTCGACGAGCCGGTGCAGGTGGTGCTGGTGGCGCGCGCGGCCCCGCCAGGGGTGCAGTGTCAGCTCTACGCGATGGTGCCGCTGCCGGAGGAGGAAGACGACGAGCCCGAGGAGCCCTGGGCGGCGAGCGTGCCGGGATCGTCGTACGAGGCGTCGCTGGAGGAAACGGAGGAGGAGGAAGAAGAGGAGGAGCCCCGGGTGGCGCCGATCCCGCTCGGCCACATCGTCCGGTACGACCGGGACCGGGTGCACCCCGACAGCCTGCCGCTCGAGGCGGTGGATCTCCTGCGGAAGATCATAGATGGGAAGACGTCGGAGGTGGTGGACCGGGCGCTGGCGGATCTGCTCGGGCTGTAAGGCGGGCAGGCGGGCAGATCACGTCGCGATGGGAGCCTCAGACTTTCGATGTTAGGCGGGTCTCTGCCCGCCTGCCCGCGCGTCCGCCTGCCCGCCTACACCATCACCCCCGTCCGAAACCTCCAGATCCTCCCCAGCAAATCATCCAGCATCCCCCGGGTCGCGAACACTTCCACCGCCGTCGCGGTCGCGGCGGCATTGGCGCCCCAGAGCGCCGCCCGCTTCACGTCGCCCTCGAAGTCCGCCTGGATGAACACCTGGTCGTCGCTGTTGTAGACCGTGGGCAGGATCTCCGATAACTCCTGCGCCACACCGTTCGCGCCCGGGCCGCCGATGGCGACCGTAGGGTTCAGGTGAAAGATCCGATTCTCCAGATACCACAGGTCCGCCACCACTACCGCGCGCCGGTAGGCGTGACCCGCGCCGCGCCGGTCGATCTCCGCCTTCAGCAGATAGGCGAGCGGACGATCCCGCTCCTCCGCCGTGAGGGAGGCGCCGGTCACCAGCACGACGGTCTCCTCGGTGTCCACCAGCTTCATGCGATCACGGGGTGGACGGCTCCTCCGGCGGCGGCGCGGTGCGCTGGTTCCGCTTGAACTCTTCCTCCCGTTCCTTCCGCAGCCGCATGTCGCGGATCATGTCCTTGAACTCCTGGAGGTTCTGCGACCGCTGGGCGGCGTATTGCAGGTCGGCACGCATCGCCATGAGATGATTGTAGGCCCGATTCTGGTCGATGTTCCCGGCAGGTATCGGCAGCAGCGCCAGCACCGCCGCCGGTATCTTGAGCCCGGCGATGTAGATGTTCGAGGAGTCGAGCCCGAACTTCGTGCCCGCGACATTGGTGGTCCAGCTCGGCAGCCCCGCCTTCCGCGACGATGGGTCGGCCGCGATGGAGTCGAGATACCCCTGGACGATCGCTGTGACCGCGCTGTCCACCAGCTCGACGTGCTTTTTCTGGCTCAATCGCTCGGCCAGCTCCTTGGGCGGCAGCGGCAGCGGCCGCACCCAGAGCCGGCCCTCCGCGAGATCCGGCCCGATCCTGCCGATCACCGCGCGCCGAGGTGGCGCGACCGGCGTCGTCCCCGTATCCACCCGCTCGGTCTCGGGCTCCTGCGGCTGCTGCACCACGACCGGCGTCTCCGGTGCCAGTCGCGGCGGCGCCGGCGTCGGCACCACCCCGCTGCCCCGCTGCCCCGCCGCCACGCTGCCCCGCCGAAATCGCATCGGCACTTCCCGCGGGCCCTCGGCCGGCGGCGCCAGCACGACGAGCTGCGATGGCCGCCTCGGAATCTCCGGGAGGCGTCCCTCGATCGACCCGAACACGAACAGCGCCGCGTGCGCGGCCGCGCTGACCGCAATCGCGAGCCACGGCCACCGGCTCCGGCGGCGGAGACGTCCGAAGTCAGGCGCTGGTCGCAAGCTCTCCTCTTCGGCTGGCTTCGAGGATGCGGCCCAGGCGCTTGGCCGCCTCCTTCAATCGGTCCGGCCCCACCGTGAGCGCGATCCGGAAGTAGCCCTCGCCCGCGGGGCCGAACGCGCTCCCGGGCAGGACCAGCGCCCCGGTCTCCTCCAGCGCCCGACGCGAGAACGCGGCGGACGCGACACCGGCGGGGAGCGCGACCCAGAGGTACATCGCGGCCTTGGGCGACTCCAGCGCGAAGCCGGCGTCGCGAAGCGCGGGCACCGCCGCATCCCGCCGCCGCTTCAGCTCCTCGCGGATCGGCGCGACCACTTCCTCCGCCCGATCGAGCACCGCGGCTCCGGCCTTCTGCACCGCCAGGAACGGCCCCGTGTCCACGTAGGACTTCACCCGAGTCAGCGCGCCGATCAGCTCCGCCCGTCCCGCGGCGAAGCCGAGCCGCCAGCCGGTCATCGAGAAGCTCTTGGAGAGGGAGAAGAACTCCAATGCGACGTCCCCGGCGCCCGGGATCTCGAAGATGCTGGGCGCCCGATATCCGTCGAAGGTGAGATCGCAATAGGCGTTGTCGTACGCCAGGAGGATCCCGTGGCGGCGGCAGACCGCGACGGTCCGCTCCAGGTATTCGGTGCTGGCGACGGCGGCCGTGGGGTTGTTCGGGTAGTTGACGAACGCCAGCTTGGCCCGCCTGAGCACCGCCTCGGGAACCCGCTCCAACTCCAGCAAGAAGCCGTGTTCCTGCCGGAGCGCGGCGATGTACGGCTCCGCGCCTGCGAGCAGCGAGCCGCCGAGATAGGCCTGGTAACCCGGCTCGGGAACGATCGTGACGTCGCCCGGATTCACCACCGCGAACGGCAGATGCGCCAGCCCGTCCTTCGAGCCGATCAGCGGGAGAATCTCCGTGACCGGGTCGAACCGCTTGCCGAAGCGCCGCTCGACCCAGCGGCTGGCCGCCTGGCGAAACGCCGGCAG
>CAYPAE010000086.1:0-2942 GCA_964408595.1 uncultured Gemmatimonadaceae bacterium
CCGTGAAGCCGCGGCGCGCGGACCTCGAGGAGATCGGGCGACTGGTGGACCGCGGCCTCCTGCGCATGCCGGTGACGGCGATTTATACGCTGGAGGAGATCCGGGCGGCGCACGATGCGGTTGCCAAGCGGCACGGCCGCGGCAAGCAGGTGGTCGTCGTCTCGCCCGAGGCGCTCCGCGAGCGCGACGCGGGTAACGACGCGGTCGAGCTGCCCTGAGTCACAAAGCTCCACGTTGGTGTGTTCCTCCTGCCGGGCGCAGAAGCGCCGGCAGCTCCCGAAGGCCCACCCGAGGTCGGAGGTCGCATGCGTCTCCGCGGCGTATTCCCGGGTACCGCGCTGGTCCTCCAGCTGGCGGTCTCTCCCGCGGGCGCGCTCGCGCAGGCGGAGATCGACCTGCCCCAGGCCCAACCCCCTCTGTCCCAAGCTCCCGTCCTGTCCGGCAAGAGCGCGGCGGTGGCCGGCTTCATCCTGGCGGCCACGCTGCTGGCGGACCAGGGTCTCCGGGGCGAGATCCAGGAGTACCGGGGGACCACGTCGAACTCCGTGGCCCGGGTGGGAAACGCCTTCGGCGACCCGTTTTACGTGCTGCCGGCGATCGGCGCTGGTCTCCTGGCCGGGCAGCTCACCGGCCAGCGGTCGGTGACCCGAGTGGCGCTCCGCGCGGGCGGGGCCGTGGCCATCGCCGGCGGGATCACGACCGCCGCCAAGTACCTGATCGGACGGAGCCGGCCGCGGGGAGATGGGGATGCCGACCTGTTCCGACCGCTCAGCGGATGGAACTCGTTTCCCTCCGGCCATACGGCGGTGGCATTCGCCGTGGCGACGGTGATCGCCGAGGAGACTGGGGATTCCTGGTCGGATGCGGCGCTCTACGGCGCCGCGACGCTCACCGCCTTGGCCCGCCTGAATGACGACCGGCACTGGACCTCGGACGTGTTCGTCGGTGCGCTGGTGGGCCATGTCAGCGCCCGGTGGCTCTCGCGGCGGCAGGGCGGACTGACGATTCAGCCCGCCGGCGTGACGATGTCGCTCGAGTTCTGAGTGGCCCCGCGATTCCTCTCTTGACTGTCCCAGCACGGCCTGGGTACTCTGCCCTACCTTCAACCAGCCGTGCCACGGGTCGTCGTTCCCCCCGCGACGTCTCCTCTCTGACACCGCGCCGCCGCTCGCCGGGTGGCGCGAGAATCCACCGATGCGACATCGCCGCCGGTCCCGTCATGCCGGGCGCACGCTCCTCCTGGGTACGACCGCCGCCTTCTGGCTGTCGTGCGGAGGCGGGGCCGAGCTCACCGCCCCGACCACCGGCGCGGTCGAAGTCACGACCAGCACGGCCGGCGAGGAGCCGGACCCCGACGGCTACACGCTGACCCTCGACGCCGTCGAGATGCAGCCGATCGGCACCGGGGCGACGGCGACGCTGGCCGATCTCACCCCGGGCACCCACCGGATCGGCCTCGCCGGTGTCTCGCCCAACTGCAGGGTACAGGGAGACAACCCCCGCTCGGTGGCCGTCGTCGCCGGGGAGACGGCGGCCGAAGCGATCGCGGTCGTCTGCGCCGAAGCGCCCCCCGCCACCGGCACGCTCGAGGTCACGACCACGTCCACGGGCTCCCCGACCGACGCCTCCGGCTACACCGTCAGCCTGGACGGCGGCGCCGCGGTCGCCATCGGAGTGAACGCGACCCGCACCATCGAGGGCCTGGCTCCGGGAGCGCACTCGGTCGCCCTCGGCGGCATCGCCGGCAACTGCGCCGTTCAGGGGCAGAACCCGCGCGGCGTGACGATCACCGCGGCGCAGACGACGACCCTGGCCTTCACCGTGGAGTGCACGGCGACCACCGGAAGCCTCGCGGTCACGGTCGCCGGGCTGCCGGCCGGGGTGAACGCCGCGGTGACGGTGACGGGGCCGGACAGTTACCGCGAGCAGCTGACGGCCACCGGGACGCTCGCCGACCTCACTCCCGGGCAGTACACGGTGAGCGCCGCGGGCGTCACCAGCGGCGCCACCACCTACACGTCGAGTCCCGAGGATCACACCGTCACCGTCGCGGCGGCTGCCACCGCGGCGGTGACGGTCACCTATGCCGCGACGACCGGTCCCTCGATCAATGTGTGGATCCCGGGCCTCTACATCACCCAGAGCGTCCAGACCTTCGTCAGCGACGTGCCGCTCGTCTCGGGCCGCGACGGGTTCCTCCGGGTGTTCGTGCGAGCCAATCAGAGCAACACCGCGACGCCGGTGGTGCGGGTGCGGTTGTACGAGGGTGACGCTCTGATGGAGACCTTCACGATCACGGCCCCGGGCGGCTCGGTCCCGACCCGCCGGGAGGAGGGCACGCTCGCCGCAACGTGGAACGTGCCGGTCCCGGGCTCGCTCATCCGGCCTGGTCTCGCGTTCCTGGCCGACGTGGACCCGGCCAATGCGATCGCCGAGGCGGACGAGACGGACAACAGCTTCCCCGCCACGGGAGCGCCGGGTCCCCTGTCGGTGCGGCCGGCGCCACCGCTCGCCATTACCCTCATCCCGGTGCTCCAGAGCGCGAACCAGCTCCAGGGTGATGTCACCCCGGGGAACCGCGACCAGTACCTCGATTTCGCCCAGCGGATCTATCCGCTCCCGGGCTACGCTGCCGAGGTGCACGCGGTCTACACCACGACCACCACCGACCCGCTTCAGGCGGACGACGCCAACGGCGCGTGGAACACGATCCTGAGCGAGATCGCCGCGGTCCGGGCGATGGAGAGCAGCGACCGCCACTACTACGGCGTGGTGCGCACCGGCTACGCGTCCGGTCTCGTCGGGCGCGGGTTCATCGGGTTTCCGGTGGCGATCGGGTACGACGAGGTGGCCGACCGGGGCCGGATCACCGCCCACGAGCTGGGCCACACCTGGAACCGGCTGCATGCGCCGTGCGGAAACCCCGGGGGCCTGGACCTCCA
>CAYPAE010000086.1:3042-7867 GCA_964408595.1 uncultured Gemmatimonadaceae bacterium
ACACCTGGAACCGGCTGCATGCGCCGTGCGGAAACCCCGGGGGCCTGGACCTCCAATTCCCGAACCCGGACGGGAGCATCGGCTCCTACGGCTTCGACGTGCTGGATCAGATCCTGAAGCAGCCGGAGACCCCCGACGTCATGGGGTACTGCGGGGATCCCTGGATCAGCGATTACACCTATCGGGGCGTCATGGACTTCCGCGGCACGGCGCCGGGGCGCGCGTCGGCCAATCGTGAACGGCCCTCGCTCCTGGTGTGGGGCCGGATCGTGAACGGACGCGCGGTGCTCGAGCCCGCCTTTCGGGTGATGACGCGCCCGGTGCTGCCGCGCCGGGTGGGGCCGTACTCGATCGAGGGGACCGGGAGCGACGGGTCGCGGGTGTTCAGTCTGTCGTTCGACGCGATCGAGGTGGCGGACGACGATCGGGGCTCGGGGCACTTCGCGTTCGCGGTGCCGCTGGACGAGATGGCGGCGGCGCGATTGGAGAGCATTCGGCTCGCGGGGCCGGGCGCAGGGATGGCCGCCGTCTCGCGCCCACCGGCATCGCTCCGCGCGACGGCGGCGGAGCCGGTGAATGTCGCGAGGGCGGCGGGCGGGCTGGCGCTTCGCTGGGATGCCGCCGCGCACCCGATGGTCATGGTGCGGGACGCCCGAACGGGTGAGGTGCTGTCGTTCGCGCGAGGCGGGAACGTGGTGCTGCCGGCGTACGGGAGCGAGGTCGAGTTGATGATGTCGGACGGAGTGCGGAGCACATCCGTCACGGTTCGGGCGCCGCGCTGATCCGGCGCTACGACGCCTCCGCGGTGTTCATCCCCCCAGGAACCCGATGCGCTCGATCGGCGTTTCCGCACATGACCCGCGTCCCCGAGGCACCCTATGGAGATTTCGATGGACCCCTACGCCGCCGAGCGCGAGAAGTGGCGTAGCTTCCCGCGGGTGAGACCGCCCAATATCGTCCGTCCCGCTCCCGGGCAGGAATCGGTCTGGGACTACCCCCGTCCGCCGCGAGTCGAGCCGGTATCGCTGCCGGTTCGTGTCGAATTCGACGGACTCGTCATCGCGCTCTCCAGCCGCGCCGTGCGGGTCTGCGAGACGTCGAGTCCCCCAGGCTACTACATCCCGCCGGTGGACGTGGACCTGGATCGCATCGCGCCGAGCGTGCGCACCAGCTTCTGCGAGTGGAAGGGGCTGGCGCACTACTGGACGGTACGGTCGCCTCGCCGGGAAGCGAAGGACTCGGCGTGGAGCTATCCGGCTCCCGATCCGGGCTTCGAGGTCCTGCGGGACTACCTCGCGTTCTACCCCCGGCGCATGGAGGCCTGCTACGTGGGCGACCAGCGAGTCGAGCCGCAGCCGGGATTCTACTACGGCGGCTGGGTGACGCCCGATCTCGTCGGTCCGTTCAAGGGAGTGCCGGGCTCGGACGGGTGGTAGGCGCGCGGTTACATCCCTCCTCGATCGGGGGTCCTTGGTAGACGGCGAGGTAATCGAAGACCGGGTATCCGAGGACCCCACCTATGCCCCACCGGCTGCGGGTCTCCCTGGCACTGCTCGTCCTCACCGGCTGCGGCAGCTCGACCGGGCCGGGGGGCGACCTCCCGCCCATCCTCACCGAGCTGCCCCGGACGCTGTCGCCCTCCGAGCGCCGGATCGTGGAAGGCGCCAACACCTTCGCCTTCGACCTCCTGCGCGAGGCCACCAAGGCGCTGCCGCCCGACTCGAACGCCTTCCTCTCGCCGCTCAGCGCCTCGATGGCGCTCGGCATGACGCTCAACGGCGCCAACGGCGAGACGTACGACGGCATGCGGGCTGCCCTCCGACTCGACGGCATGGCGGAGGCGGAGATCAATCAGGGCTACCGGGACCTCATCGCGCTCCTCGCCGGGCTGGATTCGCGGACCGAGATGCGGATCGCCAATTCGATCTGGGGCCATTCGACGCTCCCGATCGAGCCGGCGTTCACCGAGGCCGGCCGGACCTTCTTCGACGCGGAGGTCCGCACCCTCGACTTCGCAAGTCCGGAGGCGCTCGCGGCGATCAACGACTGGGTGAGTGGCAAGACCAACGGCAGGATTCCCCGATTGCTCGATGCGCTGTCACCCGGCGAAGTCCTGTTCCTGATCAATGCCATCTACTTCAAGGGGAAGTGGCGGAACGCCTTCGATGCGAAGGACACCGGTGACGGGCCGTTCCACGGAGCGGACGGCCGGGACCGCGCCGCGCGCCTGATGTGGCAGAAGGGAGACCTCAGGTACGACGAGACCGAGGACTATCAGGCGGTGGACCTGCTCTACGGGAACGGCGCGTTCGCCATGACCGTGCTGCTGCCCAAAGCCGGCCGGACGCCGGTCCAACTCCTGGCCGGGCTGAGCCCGGAGACTTGGAACGCGCTCGCCGGGCGATTTCACGAGGCGGAGGTGACGCTCACCTTCCCCCGCTTCAAGCTGGAATATGGCCGCAAGCTCAAGAACGACCTCATCGCGCTGGGGATGGGGATCGCGTTCGGGGCGAGTGCGGACCTCTACCGGATCGCGGACGTGCGGCCTGACCGGCTCTACATCACCCGGGTGGATCAGAAGACGTTCGTCGAGGTGAACGAGGAGGGGACCGAAGCGGCGGCCGCGACGGCGGTTGGCATCGGCGTCACCTCCGCCCCCCAGGCGGTGGAGATGAAGGTGGACCGGCCGTTCGTCTTCGCCATTCGGGAGCGGCTTTCCGCAGCCGTCGTCTTCCTGGGCGTGATGCACGTGATCGGCGAATAGCCGCTTCGATGCCTGGCGTCGGTCAGCGGCTCGAACGGGCGAGTCGAAACGAGAGCCAGAGGTAGAACGCGGGATAGAGCAGCGAGAGCCACGCCGCCCAGGCAGGCGCCAGCGGATAGTCGGGCAGCAGCGACAGCATCGCGCCGAGCCAGAGGAGAGCGCCGACGATCACCGGCGCTCGCCATGGCCGGGGCGCGAGGTTGGGGTACAGAAACCTGATCGGGAGCACCGTCGCCACCGCCAGGAGCACGATCGCCGCGGCGTTGACCCAGGGCCCGTACAGCCGGTGGACGAAGCCCGCGTAGAACGCCACCACGTTCCAGTAGGAGGGGAAGCCGAGGAAGAACCCACCGCTCTCGTCCTTGACCCCGGTGTTGGCGAACCCGAAGAGGGAGGCGAGCAGCGCCGGCGCGACCCACACGGCGCCCGGCTCCGGAACCCAGCCCATCCGCCAGACCAGCAGCAGCGGCACGAAGGTATAGGTGAGGTAGTCCACGATGTCGTCGATCGTCCGTCCGTCGATCGCCGGCAGCCACCGTTTCACCTCCCAGCGCCGGGCGAGCGGCCCGTCGGTCGCGTCCACCAGGACCGCGGCCGCGAGCAGCGCGAACACGACACGCGGATCAGGAGCGGCGGAGCAGATCTCGGCCGTCGCCAGGAAGGCGAGAACTCCACCCGACGCGGTGTAGAGATGCAGCGCGGCCGCACGGATGCGCGGTGCGGTCATTGGACCAGCTCCCGCAGCCGCCGCTCGATGAACCGCCGCTCCGGCTCCTGCCGGGTGAGGCCGAGCGCCCGCTCGTAGGACGCTCGCGCCTCCGCCCCTCTCCCCAGCCGCCGGCACAGGTCGGCCCGCGCCGAATGCGCCAGGTGGTAGTCCGCCAGATCGCCCCGGGCCAGGATGGCGTCGATGAGGGCGAGCCCCGCTGCGGGGCCATCCCGCATCGCCACCGCCGCGGCCCGGTTCAGCTCGACCACCGGTGACGGGTCGACCCGCGCCAGCACGTCATACAGCTCGACGATTTCAGCCCAGTCGGTCGCACCCGCGCTGCGCGCCCCGGCGTGCACCGCCGCGATCGCCGCCTGGATGGTGTAGGGGCCGAACCGGCGCGACGACAGTGCCTGCGCGACCAGCGCCGCCCCTTCCGCGATCTGCTCCCGGTTCCAGAGCGAGCGATCCTGATCGTCCAGCAGGATGAGATCGCCCGCTGGAGATGTTCGCGCCGCGCGCCGCGATTCGTGCAGCAGCATCAGCGCGAGGAGCCCGATTGCCTCGGGCTCCGGCAGCAGCCCGGCCAGCAGCCGACCGAGCCGGATCGCCTCGCCCGAGAGATCGCGACGGGTGAGCGACGCGCCGAACGACGCCGAGTAGCCCTCGTTGAAGACCAGGTAGACCACGCGGAGCACCGCGGCCAGCCGTGCCGGCAGCTCGCTCCGCGACGGCAGCTGGTAGGGAATGCGCGCATCGCGGATCTTCGACTTGGTGCGCACGATGCGCTGGGCCACCGTCGGCGGCGTGGTGAGGAAGGCGCGGGCGATCTCCTCGGTGGTGAGACCACACACCTCCCGCAGCGTGAGCGCGACCTGGGCGTCGGGCGGCAGGGCGGGGTGGCAGCAGGTGAAGATCAGACGCAGCTGGTCGTCCTCCACGCCGTCGTCGTCGAGGCTCACCGGGTCGCCGGCGTCGGCATCCAGACTGGCGGCGAGACGCGGCAGCGACGAGTCATGCCGGGCGCGACGGCGCATCCCGTCTATCGCCTTGAAGCGTCCGGTCGAGACCAGCCATGCCCGTGGGTTGTCGGGAAGGCCGTCTCGTGGCCACCGCTCCACCGCCGCGGCGAATGCATCGTGCAGCGCCTCTTCGGCGAGGTCGAAATCGCCGAGGAGGCGGATCAAGGTGGCGAGGACGCGGCGGGACTCCGAGCGGTAGACCGCCTCCACGGCCTCGCGCATCCGTTCGGCGGTTTCCCCACTCAAGGAGTCACCTGGGCGGCGGGGAGTCGGATCGTTGCGCCCGCGCCTCGGTCGCCTCGTCCAGGCGCGCCCGGAGCGCCACGAGGA
>CAYPAE010000087.1:0-6346 GCA_964408595.1 uncultured Gemmatimonadaceae bacterium
GCGAATCAGCGCGCTCTCGCCCACGGCCGTGTCGTCACGATCGTCCCACAGGAGGTGCAGGACATCGCGGAGTTGATGGTTGGTGAAGAGCCCCCTCACCAGGGCATCGAGCTCCACCGTGCGCTGAGGCAGTGGGTGGTAGGAGAAGATCGCGGCATGACAGTGCCCGTACAGGCGCTCGGTCCCTCCGAGCGGCCGGAGGTGGGCGGCGATGGGACCCGCCGGCGCCCTGGCGACGACGCCGGCGATGAGGGTCGTCGTCATGGGGTGAATGCGCTCTGGCGCGAACGACAGCCACTCGCGCACACCTGGCACCTCGAACCCTAACGGCGCAGTGCCGTCGGCCGGTGACCGCCGGAGCTTCGCCCCACAGAGTCCAGCCGCCTCCCCGACGATGACCAGCCCCGCGACCCTGCCGCCGACCGCATCCAACGCGACGCCCGCCAGCTCGGACAGAGGAATCGCGCCGGCATCCGGCTTTGGGCTGAATCGGACCAGTTGCGCGAAGGCGCCCTCGCAGATCAGACCCGACGCCAGCAAGGCACTCGGGGCCACCCCACCGGCACCGAGGAGGTAGTCCGCCATCCGGGCGCCGTCGCTGGGAAAGTAGGCGACGCATCCGGCTACCGCGATCAGCTCCCCCAGCCGTTCATGGCACTCGTCGTAGCTTCTCCCGATCGCGCCAAGGCCGATGCCGAAGCCGCCGTCCGGAAGGGCCACGACGCCGCAGTCGCCTGGTCCCAACGGCGTCCGAGTGAGCCGCTCGGGGTCGCCCTGAAGGCGACACGTCAACGTCCCGCCGGGAACGCTGGAAGACAGCTCATACTGGCCGCTCGCCGCGAATTCGTCCCGGGTATGCCAGGACGACCGTCGGAGATCGATCGGTGCAGCACCTGGAACGACGGCTGGGACGACGCCTGAATCCCAGCCGGCATCGGCGAACAGATCGCGCACCGCCGGCGGCAGCGACGTGAGCTGCACGTCGCCACGCAGGACGGTCAGCTCCTGGTGCCAGCGTGCGAGGACCCGGGTGGCCGCCGAGCTGGCATAGGTCACCCGAGAGAGGTCGATACTCAATGACCGGACACCGTCGTGAAGGAGGTCCTCGAGTGTGTCGGAGAGGCGTTCCGCTCCTTCCCGATCCAGGCGTCCCTCCAGCTGGAGGAGCGCCGAGCCTCCCTCACGAGCGGCGTTGATCTTCACGGCTTCGTCGCGGGTTCGCCCACGACCGAGTCGGCCTGTTTCACGAGGTCCGGTGACAGCGGGATGCCCAGCTTGCTCGCATCGCCGGGATTGACCACCAGCTTGGTAGTCTCCAGCCGGTAGAATGGAATCGACGCCGGACTCTCGCCCCGGAGCACCCGAGCGATCATCTTGCCCGCCTCGACGCCGCCCTCCTGAAAGTCCGGGTAGAAGGAGGCGATGGCGCCCTGCAGAACCTCGAAGGGCGAGGGGGAGAAGACCGGCACCTTGCACTCTTTCGCCACCTTGATGAGCGCGGGAAATCCGGCGTGGGCGGCGTTGCCGAAGAGCTCGATGGCACCGACTTTCTGGCTGCAGAGTGACCGGGCCGCGTCGCCGACCTCGCCCACATTGCTCACCGGCACGGCGGTCACGCGCAGGCCGGCTGTCCCCGCCGCCTTCGTCATTCGGTCCTTGAAGGTGACCGACAGCTGCTCCTCCGGGCTGAAGAGGACGCCGACCGTGCGGGCCTTGGGCACGACCCGCTTGATCAGCTCCACCCGCTTGGCCTGCTCCGGATCTCCGAAGCCCGGCGAGTACACGCCGGTGATGTTGGGAAGGTGGTTGCTGTCGCTGGTTCCGGCGCCGGCCGCGAAGGGGTCGGACAGCAGGTTGAAGATGACCGGCACGGTCTTGACCCGCTGCACGGCCGCCTGCAGGGTTGCGTCCTGTAGCGTGACGATGACCTTGGCCTTGGCGTCGAGAGCGGCGTCGATCAGGCTGGGGAGAGTCGCCAGGTCACCCTGCGCGCTGGAGATCTTGAGCTCATAATCCCGGCCGGCCTCCATGTCGGCTTCCCGCAGCCCGAACTTGATCGCGTCCTCGCTCCACTCGCGGCCCATCCAGTCCGCGGCGCGAATGATGGCGACCAGTGGCTTGCCGCCGGCATCGGCAGCGCCGGCGACAGTCGAGTCCTGATCTGTCCCGGCACCCTTGGCATCCGGCTTCCCGCTGCAACCGGCACCAAGAGTCAGGCATGCCGCGAGTCCGGCGAGCCGCATTGATCCGACAGGCAAAAAAGAAAGCCTCGACCGGCGCATGTTCGATTCTCCGGATCTGAAGTTACAGGTAGCGGGCGCCGCGGTCGTCACTGCTGCCCGGATGCCCGGTGCGGCCGTCCCGCCGCGAGGCGCCCCTCGCTGCGGGCCTTGATGTAGGCGTAGATCTGCTCGATGCGCTGATCAGCCAGCAGATCCGCGAAGCCTTTCATTTCCTCGCTCTCCGGCCCGTTCCGCACGATCACCGCGAAGGAGTCGGCCGTCACTTCACCTTCGGGAGAGACGGAGTACCGCAGGTCCGGCGCGTCCGCGGTCCCGACCGCGTCGGGCGCATGGCAGCGTTCGCAGTACACCGCGTAGTACTTCCACCCCTGGTACTCGTCCTCGGTGACCAGCAGCTTGTCGCCGGCCGTGGCTGGGCTCGGGGCGGGAGGCGTGGCCGCCGGCGGCGGTGGGCTCGGCGCGGCGGTGGGCGCCGCCGTGCCTGCGGCTGGGGGGGCGGTCCCCGGCGCGCACGCCAACGCCATTGCGGCAAGGGTCCCGGCCCTCAACCCTGCGCCGTTGCCACTCCTTGGCAGCCTATTCACGTGGCTTCCCATCGGGGCTTCGGGGCTGTGCCACCGCTACAACTGCACCACCGCGTCCACCCAGCGCTCGCGATCCCTGTCCTCCTGCAGGAGCGCCGACAGATCGACGACCACGGTGTCCCCGTCACGCCTGAGCGGATACCGGTCCATGGAACGCGTGGCACGACCCGCGACAAAGGCACCGTCCAGTTGGAACGTGCTCTTGTGCTTGGGGCACTGGAACTGCTGCCGCTCCTCCTGCCAGCGCAAGGGCGTGCTCTGGTGGGGGCACGACAGGCCGAAGGCGTAGATCCGGTCCTGGTATCGAACCAGGATGACCTCGCGGTCCCGGTCGATCGTCGCTCCATCTTGCGGGGGGATCGGATAGACCGCCTCTCCGTCGAGCAGCCGGAGCGCCGCAGTGAGCCTGATCGGGAAACGGAGCCCGTCGCCCGGCGCCGCCGCGGCGCAGGCGACCAGCGAGGCCGCCTCGCGGAGGAAGTCACGCCGGGAGCTCGGGCCCCCGCAACTCGCGCAGGGAGTGTCGGGTGGCATCGGTGACCCGGTGGCGGACCGGCCCGTCATGAGCTCATCAGCACGGTGCCGGCCAGAATGAGGCCGAGCCAGAGCGCGATGCTCGCGGCGGAGATGTATCGGAGGCGCGCCCAGAGCACCGGTGAGGCGGGTTCGCCCTCCCGGAGTGTGGTCTCGGTCCGGGCCAGGAGGTATCCGTTCGCCAGGAGAAGGCCGAGTAGAAGCATCTTCACCCAGAACACCGTCGAGCGCGCGAAGGTCTGGACATCGGCGGCCCACAGCAGGAAGCCGCTGCCCAGCGCCATCACCAGTCCCACCAGCACCGGCCGGTGGATCGTGTGGAGGTGCGCCAGGTGACGGATCTGGCCGGAGAGTCGCGCGGCACGCAGCGCGACGAACGTCTCCCGGTCGGTGGCGATGGCGAAGCCGCCACCCAGGAAGATCCCCGCGAGATGGAGAAAGGTGATCGTGGTCTGAAGCGCCGGGCTGTCGTTGTAGAGCGACGCCCAGGGTTGGGTGAGGTTCGCAACCTGGTCAACCAGGTCCGTGCCCGTCGGCATTCCAGCCCCCCTGTGTTCCGCCGGCCCTCGCCGGGTGCTCGGTCAGCCGAGTCCGAGCTTTTCCACGAATGCGCCGTACCGCGGGTCCGACCGCAGGGGGTCGGCCCAGGGGGCGACCTTGAGGAACAGCAGGCCCGGCTCCCGAATTTCGTACGCCCGCTCCAGCTGCTCGAACGCTCGATCCTTCGCATCCAGCGCAATGAACACGAGCGCCGAGAGCAAGGCCAACCGGTTCTCCGCCGCCAGTTTGGATTCGAGCTCCCAGAGGATCCCGTTGGCTTCCTCCCCGTTTCCCGAGGCGGCGCAGGCGTATGCCAGGGTCAGCTTCTTGATGGTGCGGAGTCCCGGGCGCTCGACCTCCCTCCGGATATCGGCGAGCGCCTGGTCGTGGGCTCCCTTGGCGATGTAGGCCCACCAGAGCACCAGGCGGGCGCCGAGGAACTCGGAGTTCATCGCCAACGTCTTCCGCAGCTCCTCGATGGCCTCGTCGTGGCGCCGGGCGAAGTAGAGCACCCATCCGACGGTCCGGTTCACCGGGACGGCGAGCGGATCGAGTTGTTGGGCGCGTTTCGCTTCCTGGAGCGCCTCGTCGTGCCGGCCGATCGCCGCCAGGTATTCGGCGTACCACTCGTGGGCCATCACGTAGCTCGTCATCAGCTCGAGCGCGCGCTTGAACCCTCGCTCCGCCCCCTGCCAGTCCAGATCTCCCAGCCACCGGGAGTAGGCCAGAGAGGTATGTGCCTCGGCGAGCGAGTCGTCCATTTGCAGGGCCTTCAGCGCCATGGTCTTCGCCTGGGCCAGATACTCCACCGGGGGCTTGGAGCTGAACCCGATGCTCAGCAGCTCATAGGCGTCCGCCAGGCCGGCGTAGGCCACCGCGTAGCCCGGATCCTTGGCAATGGCCAGCTGGTAATAGTCGATGCCCTTCAGCACATCCGCTTCGGACCACTTGTTGGCCTGAAAGCGCCCGAGCAGGTACAGGTTGTATGCGTCGGCGTCGCCGGTTGCCTTCTTTTCGACCCGCGACTTCTCCTCCGGCGACAGGGCCACGGAGAGGGCGCCGGTGATCTGCTGCGCGACCTCGCTTTGGACCTCGAAGATGTCGCTCAGATTCCGGTCGAAGGTATCACCCCACAGGTGCTTCTCGCTCTTGGGATCGACCAGGTGCGCGACGATCCGCACCCGCTGCCCGGCGCGGCGGACGCTGCCCTCGAGCACCGCCCCCACCCCGAGCTCCTCGGCGATCGCCGCGATCTTCTTGGTCGTCTTCTTGTACTGCATCGAGGAGGTGCGGGAGATCACCTTGAGGGCGCTGATCTTGGAAAGCTGGGCGATGATGTCGTCGGTGATCCCGTCGCTGAAATACTCGTTCTCGGGGTCGGTGCTCATGTTCTCGAACGGCAGCACGGCCACCGACTTCGCAGCGACGATTTCCTGAACCATCGCCTGCGCGGCTCCCACCGCGATGGCCACGGTCGCCGAGGTGCCGAGGGCCTCGGAGAACTGGGCGGCCGTCGCGAACCGATCGGCGGGCAGCGAGGCCATCGACTTCTTTACGGCCGCATCGACGGCCTCGGGGATCAGCTCGCGGAACGTGCGCGCGGACGGGACCGGGGAGGTCAACCGGTTCGCGATGACCGCGGTGAGCGTGGCCCCCCGGAACGGTGGGTCGCCCACCAGCATCTCGAAGAGCACGCAGCCCAGGCTGTAGATGTCCGTTCGGCCGTCGAGATACTTGCTTCCGTCGATCTGTTCCGGGCTCATGTAGGCCGGCGTGCCGATGATGTGCCCGGTGGTCGATTCCCCCTCGCCCATGGCTCGAGCGATCCCGAAATCCGCCACGACGGCGTGGCCGGCGTCCAGCAGAATGTTCGCCGGCTTGATGTCCCGATGCACCACGTTGGCGCCGTGCGCGTAGCTCAAGGCGTCCAGCACTTCGCGTGCGAGCTGAATCGCCTCGCTGACCGGGAGCTGGCGTTCCCGGGAGAGACGCTGGCGCAGGGTTTCGCTCTTGATGTAGGGCATGACATAGTAGACCAGTCCGTCGGCCTGATCGGAGTCGTAGAGCGGCACGATGTGCGGGTGGTGAAGACGGGCCGCGGTCTGAATTTCGTGCAGGAAGCGAGCGGCGCCGACGTCGGCCGCCAGGTCGGGGCGGAGAACCTTTACGGCGACCTCGCGATCGTACTTGAGGTCGTGGGCCAGGAAGACCTTCGCCATCCCGCCTTGCCCCAGCTCACGCTGGACCTTGTAGCGGGCAGCCAGCGCCGCGCTGAGGTGTTCCATCAACTCCGGCATATTGCCCTGCTCTCCACGGTACGCGTCAGGCTGGCCGGCTTGGAGGTTTCAATTCGATACCCCGCGCCATCTCGCGGCACGCCAGCCAGGTCCAGGAGGGGCCAGCGAGAAGGAGCACCGGATCCGACGAGACCGGGAGGACAACACC
>CAYPAE010000087.1:6356-7858 GCA_964408595.1 uncultured Gemmatimonadaceae bacterium
GCTGGCCGGCTTGGAGGTTTCAATTCGATACCCCGCGCCATCTCGCGGCACGCCCCAGGCCGGTCGAGGGTGGGGCGAGCGAGAACGTGCACCGGATCCGTCGTGACCGGGAGGACTGCTCCGCGCCAAGTGGATGGTCGCGGGGCAAACCGAGAACCAGCCGTGGCGGGGCATGCTCGGTGCTTGGGGGCGCAACAACAGCCTCAAGACTCGTCCGGGCCTCCCGACAGAAGGCGGACGAGTCCCGCCGGAGGAGCAGACAGCGGGACAGAGCAGCGAGACCCGTGCATCGACTCAGCCGAACCCGAGGACAGTAGTCAAGATACAGCACCCGGGCGAGCGCGCCAGTATTCGAAGATGTTGTGCCGCCGCCGCGTCTGAGTCCTCCGCGAGGGCACAATAGCAAAGGACCCCGGCCAGAACGGCCGGGGCCCTTTGCTCGATTCGGTGTCTCGTCAGGCGACTAAATCGCGCAGCCTGTCGCCGGTTTCGCCCTCGCGGAGGCGGAGCAGCGCCCTATCGCGGAGCTGACGAATCCGCTCGCGGGTAACCCCCATCATCCGGCCGATCTCCTCCAGCGTGCGGCTGTTGCCGTCGTCCAGCCCGAAGTAGAGCCGGAGGACCTTGGCGTCCCGGGGCGGGAGCGCCGCCAGCGCGGCCTCGATGTCCCGGGTCTGGCTGTTGGCCATCGTCGACATGTCGGTGCTTTCCTGCTCACCGCTGGTGAAGCGCTCGATCCGCTCGTTGCCCTCTCCATCCCGGGTGGGATGATCGAGGCGCACGGCCTCGGAGTTGAGGGCGCTCAGCGAGCGGACGGCTTCCACGGTGAGGCCGGTAGCCCGGGCCAGCTCCTCGGTGGTCGGCATCCGGCCGAGCTTGTCCTTGAGGAGCGTGGTGGTGCGGCCCAGCCGGCTGAGGTCGGCGGTGCGGTTCAACGGCACCCGGACCGGCCGTCCGTGACGGGCGATCGCCGCCTGCACCGCCTGGCGGATCCACCAGACCGCGTAGGAGATGAACTTCACCCCCCGGTCCGGGTCGAACTTCCGGGCGGCCGTCATCAGGCCGAGGTTTCCCTCGCCGATCAGATCGACCAGCGGCACTCCACGATTCTGGAACTTCTTGGCCACCGAGACGACAAAGCGGACGTTGTGCCGGGCCAGCCTTTCCTGGGCCGCCACACTGCCCTTGAACGCCTTGCGGGCGAGCTCCATCTCCTCTTCGCGGTTGAGGAGGGGAACCCGGCTGATCTCGTCCAGGTACAGGTCGAGACTCTCACGGCCTTCGTCGATTGCACGTGCGATCTGCGCTGGTCGCACCGGGCGACGCTTGCTGCGTGCCTTTATCGTCACGCTGGTTGCCTCCTCGGACTCCCGTCCCCCGCACGTATACCTGCACCGGAACCCGGGGCCGCCCCCAGGTTGAGCCGCGCGAATATAGCACCTAAGATGCGAAAATACAACACCTTAGGCTAAATCGTAGCGGGATGGCGATTTGCGTGCAGC
>CAYPAE010000088.1:0-3806 GCA_964408595.1 uncultured Gemmatimonadaceae bacterium
GCAGCCCAGCGCACGGGCGACCGGGCACGTCTCGTGTTCACCGTCTCGGGCGCGTACATCCAGGGGCGGGGGCTGTGGACGGTGCCGAGCCAGCCGGTTCAGGAAGTGGTTACCGGCGGCGGTACGCCCGTCACCGACAATTTCTTGCTCAACCGGAGCGTCAAGGGAACCCTCGGCGCCGCCTTCTCCGGCATCTACTTCCCGGGCGAGCACGTCGGCCTCACGGCGGACTTCGTCCTGCTGGGGCTCGGATACGACGACGCGTGCCAGCTGCTCGGGCCGGCCCAGAGCACCCGCAACGCCCAGGTCTGCGAGGACATCGATGCGCAGGAGAAGTCGGCTGCCGCCGTGACAGTGTCGGCGGGAGGGGTCTTTCGCTTCTTCAGCCGGGAGTTCATCTCCCCATTCGCGCGGGTCAATGCCGGCCTCCTCTTCTCCAATCAGAGCTCGGTCCTCACCCAGGGCGTCACCAACACTGGTGTGCTGCTCACGATTTTCGACGACGAGAAGCGCACCCGGGTGAGCCCCGCGCTCGCCATCGGCCTCGGCGCCACCATGCCGCTCGGCCGGGCGTATCATCTGCGGTGGGAGGTGCGGGACAACATCGTGGGGATAGAGCGGGTCACCGGGCCGACGTCCGCCCCGCGCTTCGAGCCTCCTCACGACCGGGTGTACAAACATCTCTTCAGCTTCCTGATCGGGATCGACGTCGTGCTGGAGCGGAACCGCGGGAGGCGATACTGACGGGCAGCGGGGCACACAACCAAGCCCAGGTGCGGGGGGCGATCCTCGCGGGTGGCGGGGCCACGCGATTCGGCGGGAAGCCAAAGGGCCTGGAGGTCGTCGGGGGCGAGAGAATCCTGGACCGGCTGGCTCGAGTCATGACGGCGGCCTTCGACCGGCCGCCGTTGCTCGTCGCGAACGCGCCGGAGGCGCCCGGCTGGCGACCCGATCTCCGCGTGGTCCCCGACGTGCGGCCCGGCCTCGGCTCGCTGGGCGGGATCTACACCGCGGTGGTCGAGACCCCGGCACCGGTGGTCTGCGTCGCCTGGGACATGCCGTTCGTCTCCCAGGCACTGCTCCGCCGCCTCGCCGAGGGTCTGCTCGAGCACGATGCCTGTCTGCCGCAGAGCGACGGGCGGCGCGGGGTCGAGCCGCTCTGCGCCGCCTACGGTCCAGCCTGCCGCGAGGCCATCGCCCAAAGCCTCGACGAGGGCGATCTCCGGGCCATCGCCTTCCATGCGCGCATCAGCGTCGGTATCCTCCCCCTGTCCGAGATCGGGCGCTTCGGCGATCCGGAGCTCCTGTTCTTCAACGTGAACACCGCGGACGACCTCGCGCTCACGGACGGGATGTGGCGGCGACTCGAATCATCTCCATCATCGGGCGGAAGAACGCCGGAAAGACCACGCTGACCGTCGCCCTGGCGAGCGAGCTCGGCCGCCGGGGTCACCGGGTCATGAGCATGAAGCACGCCGACCACCCGGCGCAGGTGGACCAGCCCGGTGTGGACAGCTGGCGGCACTTCCACGAAGGGCGCGCGGAGCGGGTGCTGCTGGTGAGCCCCGAGATGCGCGCCCTCTTCCATCGCGCGCCCGACGAGTACGATCCGATCGGGCTTGCCCGCGAGTACCTCCCGGGCGCCGACATCGTCCTGGTCGAAGGGTTCAAGCGCGCCCCGCTGCCCAAGATCGAGGTCTTCCGCCGCGCGGTTGCCCCGCAGCCGATCTACGACCCGGCGGCCGCGAACGCCGACGAGTGGGTCGCGATCGTCACCGACGACTTCGGCTTCCAGTCCGACCGGCGGGTCCTCCGCTTCAACGACACCATGTGGCTGCAGCTCCTGGCGAATCTCGCGTGGGAGCACGCGCTGGTCGTCGAGGGGTGACCGGCCCGCTCGCGGCGGCCGAGGCCGCCCGCCGCATCCTCGACGAGGTGCGGCGCCAGCCTGCCCTGCGCATGCCCCTGGACGACGCCCTCGACGCGGTGCTCGCCGAAGACGTGGTCAGCCCTCTCGACATTCCCGCGTGGACCAACTCCGCGATGGACGGCTACGCCGCCCGGGGCGCGGATGTGCGCGGCGCGTCGGAGGAGCGCCCGGTGCGGCTCAAGGTGGTGGAGCACCTGCCCGCGGGCCGCTTCCCCACGAGGGCGATCGGCAAGGGCGAATGCGCCCGCATCTTTACCGGCGCGCCGCTCCCGGAAGGGACCGACACCGTGATCCGCCAGGAGGACACCGACCAGGGCGCGGAGGTGGTCGCCATCGTGCGCGATCGCGACGTCGGCGTGAACATCCGCCGCGCCGGCGAGGACATCCGGAAGGGTCAGACGGTGCTCGGCAAGGGGAGCGAGCTGGGTCCGGCGCACCTCGGGGTGCTGGCGTCGCTCGCGGTGGCGCACCCGCTGGTGTACCGCCAGCCGCGGGTCGCCATCCTCGGAAGCGGCGACGAGATCGTGGACGTGGACCAGCCCGAGGAGATCCTGAGCGGACGGAAGACCGCCAGCAGCAACACGCACACGCTCCTGGCGCTGGTCCGGCGCGCCGGCGCGGAGCCGGTGAACCTCGGCATCGCGAGCGACACCCCGGAGAGCCTGCGGGAGCATCTGACCCGGGCCCTCGACGCCGACCTGCTGGTGACTACCGCCGGGATCAGCGTCGGCGAGCACGACTACCTGCGCGGCGTGCTCGACGAGCTCGGCGCCGAGCAGCGGTTCTGGAAGCTTCGGATGCGGCCGGGGGCGCCGGTGGGGTTCGGGCTCCTCCGGGGCGTGCCCTGGATCGGCCTGCCAGGCAATCCCGTCAGCACGATGGTCACCTTCGAGCTCTTCGTCCGGCCCGCCATCCGCAAGATGGCCGGCCATCCCCTTCCCTTCCGCCGCACAGTCCCCGTGCGCGTGGCCGAGCCGATCCATCTCAAGCCCCGTCTCCAGCATTTCCTCCGCGCCGTCGTCACCGACGGTCGGGAGGGGCCCGAGGCCCGGCTCACCGGCCCCCAGGGATCGGGGATCCTGACTTCGATGATCCTGGCCAACGCACTCCTCGTCGTTCCGGAGGGTCAGTTCGAGACCCCGGCAGGCGCGACGGTAAACGCGCTCCTGCTCGACGACCCCGTCCACGCCGCCGAGCCCGGTTTCTAGCCGAGTTGACCCCGGGGGCGACTCCCTTATCTTCATGTTCAAGAAGGGGAGTAGCTTATCCGCCGAGTGGCGGACCTCCGAATCGTCAGGACTGTCCGCCACTGCGCGGGCACGGTTCGGTGGGGGCCGGGGCGACCGTTCGCACCGCGATCCAGAGCGAGACCTTCGTCCAACGCGCATGTCGCGGTGCGGACGGGGTCTCGCTCTTTTTTCACCCCTCCGGGCGGCGGCGCTTACGCAGCAGAGGAGCGTATGAACAACGTCAAGACATTCGTGTTGATGGGCGCCCTGGTCGGCCTCTTCGGCCTCGCGGGGCAACTGCTCGGGGGCTCCCAGGGCCTGATGATGGCCCTGATCTTCGGCATGTTCTTCAACTTCATCATGTACTTCTTCTCGGACCGGCTGGTGCTCAGGATGTACGGCGCCCACGTCGTGACCGAGGCCGAGGCGCCGGAGCTGTACCGGATGGTGGACCGGATGCGGCAGCGCGCCGGCCTGCCGATGCCGGTGGTGGCGGTGGCGCCGCACGAGCAGCCGAATGCCTTCGCGACGGGACGGAGCCCCAACAAGGCCGTGGTCGCCGTGACCACCGGGATCCTCAAGTACATGCCCAGCGAGGAGCTGGAAGGGGTGATCGCGCACGAGCTGGCGCACATCAAGAACCGCGA
>CAYPAE010000088.1:3906-7853 GCA_964408595.1 uncultured Gemmatimonadaceae bacterium
CCGCCCACGGCGGAGAGGGTCGCGCGGCTCGAAGCGATGGCGTCGGGCCGGTAATTGTTCGGCGACCACGGCGCGGCGGTCTGGCTCGGGTTCACCGGGCTCGTCGCCGCCCTTCTGATCCTCGACCTGGGGGTCCTGAACCGGCGGTCGCACGTGCTGTCCTTCAAGGAGGCGATGAGCTGGAGTCTCGGGCTCATCGCCTTCGCGCATCTGTTCGGGCTCTTCATCCTCTGGCGCGAGGGGACCGGGCCCGCCCTGGAGTACTACACCGGCTACCTGATCGAGCTCTCGCTCAGCGTAGACAATCTTTTCGTCTTCATCCTCATCTTCTCCTACTTCGGCGTGCCCGCGGAAGCGCAGCCGAAGGTCCTGAAATGGGGGATTCTCGGCGCGATCGTAATGCGGCTGATCATGATCGCCCTGGGCGCGCTGCTGCTCCAGCAGTTCGAATGGATCATCTACGTCTTCGGCGGGATCCTGATCATCACCGGGATCAGGATGATGACGCAGAGCGGGGAGCTGGTCGACCTGGAGAAGAATCCGGTGGTGAGGCTCGCGCGGCGGATTCTACCGGTCTGCAACTATTACGACGGCACCAGGTTCTTCACCCGCCAGCGGAGCGGCGCGGTCGTCGCCACGCCGCTCTTGCTGGTGCTGCTGATCGTCGAGTGGTCCGACCTGGTGTTCGCGATCGACAGCATTCCGGCGATCTTCGCGATCACCCGGGACCCGTTCCTGGTTTACAGCTCCAACGTCTTCGCCATCCTCGGCCTGCGCGCGCTGTTCTTCGTGATCGCCGGGATGATGGACAAGTTCGCGTACTTGAAGCCCGGGGTCGCGCTCATCCTGGTCCTCGTCGGTCTCAAGATGACCCTGAGCCACTGGATCCACCTGCCGACCCTGGTGTCCCTGGTGGTCATCGTGCTCATCCTGACGGCAGCCGTCCTGCTGTCCCTGCGTCGGAGCGCGCGGGAGTCGCGCCAGCCGGCGTAGCCCCGGGGCTGCCCCGAAGCTTCTCCAGCGCCTGTACCGCATTCTCGTTGGCCGGGTCCAGGGCCACCGCGCGCTCGTAGCTCTGAATCGCCTCCTCCCGCCTCCCCGCCTCCAGGTAGGCCTCGCCCAGGCTGTCGAACGCGTTCGACGAGCCCGGGTGATCGGCCGCGTTGAGCTGCATGACCACGATCGCGTGGCCGTGCCGTCCCTGACGCAGCAGCTCGTAGCCGAGGGCGTTGAGCTCGAGCTCGGTGTCGGCGTAGGCGTGGCGCGGGTCCACCTTGTACTCCAGGTGGAGCCTGAGGGCGCCGGCGGAGTCGCCGGCGGCAAAGGCGTCCCGCATCCGCTCGGCGAGTGACGGCTCCGACTGGTACGCCAGCACCTCGCGCATGGCGGGGTCCACGTTCGCCCGGTAGTCCCGCGAGGTGAGCTCCGCCGCCACGTCGGGGCCCTTCCACTGGCGGGAGTCGAGCGGGTGGCCGCGCTGCCAGTAGAAGATGGACGCGCGAACCGTGATGCCGCTGTTGGGGAGCGTGATCCTCCGCGAGTCGCCATAGGAGTTGGGCTTGCCGGCGGTCGGCTCGCCCACGAAGACGGCGCCGGTGTACTCCTCCAGATCGTGGACCAGGAACTGGGCCGCCGAAAAAGTGCTCCGGCCGATGAGGACGAAGAGCCGGCCGGGGCCCTCGAGCTTCGGGGACCGGATGAGGCTCAGCAGCAACGGCTGGTTGAGGGTCCCGTCACCACCCCGGTTGAGGCGGAGGTCCAGCACCACGCGGTCCACCGTGCCGGAGTCCACGAAGGCGCGGAGGCGGCCGGCGAAGGCCGCGATCGTCTCCTCCGGTGCGTCGCCCACCTTGTTGAACTGCACGTAGGCGGTCCGGCTCTCGGGCAGGTACTCGAACCGCAGATGGTCGCGGGGGTCGCCGCGCAGCCAGAGCGGAGTGCGGGGGCCGTCCGATCCGGACCACCTTGGCGCCGACGATGTCGGTCTGTTCCCGGGTCGCGCTCCGGACGAAGAGCCCGTCCTTGAAGAAGTAGAGCTTCACCGGGTAGGTGCGGAAGTCGATCTTGGGGTCCCTGGTGGGAGCGACGTTGGTGTGGCCGTCGCCGACCCGCGCGACGATGCGGGCCAGCTCGACGATCACCTGGTGCCGGGCGAGCGTCGGCAGCTTGCGATCGAGCAGGGCGAGCGCGCTGTCGAACTGCTCGCGGCGCATGGTGTGGAACAGATTCTTGTGCCGGCGCGGCAGCTCGCGCGCCAGGTAGGCGAGGTCTTCCCGCCATTGGCGCACGAAGGTGGAGTCGGCCAAACGGTCGGGTATGGCCTGCGGAGTGGGACGCGCGCCCGGAAGCGCGAGGGAACCGGCGAGCGCCAGTGCGATCGGTGGGAACATCGGCGCACCCTGGAACGAGTGGCGGAACGGCCCGCGGGGGCAGAGGGATCTCGCGGTTGGACAACCGGCTCGCCGAAAAGGTTGCCAGCACCCCCGGCCGCCCCGATCTTCTCCCGCTATGCCCCGACAATCGCTGCTCGACCGCCTGGGCCTGGGCCGCCCGGAACTCCGCGCCTGGGCGATGTACGACTGGGCCGCCTCCGCTGTCCAGACGACGATCATGGTCGCGGTGTTTCCGATCTATTTCGTCAAGGTGGCCGGCGCCGGGATCGCCGCGAGCGGCGCCACCCAGCGGCTGGCGACGATCAACTCGATCGCGCTGGTGATGATCGCGCTGGTCTCCCCGCTACTCGGCGCCATTTCCGACTATCGGGCGGCCAAGAAGCGCTTCACGGCGATTTTCATGACGCTGGGCATCGCCGCGTGCTGCGGGCTCTTCCTGGTCCACACCGGCGATCTCGACCTGGCCTCGTTGCTCTTCATCCTGGTCATGGTGGGCGTGGCGGGGAGCTACGTCTTCTACGAAGCCCTGCTCCCGCACATCGCCGGCCCCGGGGAGATCGACCGGGTCTCGGCCGCCGGCTACGCGATCGGCTATCTGGGCGGCGGGGTCCTGCTGGCGCTCAACCTGGCATGGATCCAGATGCCCGGGCTCTTCGGGCTGCCCTCCGGGCCCGGGCTCGGGGAGAGCGATGCCACCTTGCCGGCGCGGCTCGCATTCCTGTCGGTCGCGGTCTGGTGGGCGATGTTCTCGATCCCGCTCTTCCGGCGGGTGCCGGAGCCGCCCGCGCGGATCGAGCCGGACGAGCGAATGGGCGAGAGCCCGGTGCGGGCGGCTCTCGTCCGGCTGGGCGAGACGTTTCGCGAGCTCCGCAGCTACCGGCAGGCGTTCCTGATGCTGCTGGCCTTCCTGATCTACAACGACGGCATCCAGACCATCATCAAGATGGCCACGGCGTACGGGACCGAGATCGGGATCGGGCAGAGCGCCCTCATCGGGGCGATCCTGCTGGTGCAGTTCGTGGGGATTCCCTGCACCTTTCTCTTCGGCTCGGTCGCCGGCCGGATCGGAGCCAAGCGCTCGCTCTTCCTCGGCCTCCTGGCGTATACGGTGATCAGCATCCTCGGCTACTACATGACGACCGCCACCCACTTCTACATCCTGGCCGGCTTGGTCGGGATGGTGCAGGGCGGCACCCAGGCGCTGAGCCGCAGCCTGTTCGCCAGCATGATCCCGCAGCACAAGTCAGGCGAGTTCTTCGGCTTCTTCAGCATCTTCGAGAAATTCGCCGGGATCTTCGGCCCGCTCATCTTCGCGGGCACCATCGCCGCCACGGGGTCGAGCCGGAACGCGATTCTGTCGGTGATCGGGTTCTTCGCGGTGGGAGCGGCGCTGCTCGCGCTGGTGAACGTTGAGGAGGGGCAGCGCGCCGCGCGGGCGGTCGAGCGGGAGGTGTCACCCATGTCATCCTGAGCGAAGCGAGGGAGGCATGACCCGACGCATGCCCCCTCGCTCCGCTCAGGGTGACGTTGCAGATACTGCGAGGCACTAGTCCA
>CAYPAE010000089.1:0-3773 GCA_964408595.1 uncultured Gemmatimonadaceae bacterium
GCGCTCTCCTGGGACTTCGTGCAGGCGTTCGGCTTCGGGCCGTGGGGCCAGATCTGGTACGGCACCGTGGGGAACGGCTGGGGCCTGTCGGTGGATGGCGGGAAGACGTGGAAGAGCTGGACCTTCGACCAGCTCGGGCCCGAGTGGCAATACGTGGCATCGGGCGGGATCGCCACTCGGGGTGACACGACCGTGATCGCGACGGCGGATGGACTCCAGATCACCACCGACGACGGGGCGCACTGGACCGCGATCGTGGACTCCGTCGGTCCCCCCGCGAAGGGTCCGGCCGACACCGCGCTCGTACTCCTCGCCAACGAATACGTGCGCCGGCTCGCGGCAGACGAGGGTGGCTGGGTCGTCTCCACGCTCCGCGGCGAGCAGCGGCTGCGCCACACCGGCGCGGGATGGGTGGCCGAGCCGGTCGGGCGCGCGGCGTTCGCCCCGGCCGACTCGGTGAGCGTCGGTGGACGTGCCTACCGCGGCGGCCCCTGCGGCCTTCGGCCCGTGGGCGACAGGCTCCCCTGTCTCCACGGCAAGACCAAGTCCGCCAAGGCTCCCGCCGCGCCGCTCACGGTCTGGCTGAAGCGGCCGATCGCGCACGGCGACAACCAGCTCATCGATCAGACCTACCGCTACGGCTCGACCATGGGCGGGAACTTCCAGCAGCACCAGGGCGTCGAGTTCAACAATCCGGACGGCACCCCGGTGCTCGCGACCGGTCCCGGCACGGTGGTTCTCGCCGGGAGGGCGGAGGCCGGCGCCCTCACCGTCACCATCCGGCACGACACCACGGTGACCAAGGACGGTACCACCTACCGGCTCTACTCCACCTACTATCACAACTCATCGGTGGAAGTGAAGGAGGGGGACCGGGTACGCGCCGGCCAGGAGATCGCCAGGGTCGGCAACACCGGCCGCGCGACCAACGATCACCTCCATCTCGAGCTCTCCGCCTCGCCCACCGACTCGCTGGGTGCGATCGTGGATTCGTCGCAGCGCTTCCCGCCGTACACCACCAACGCCGAGCTCTGGGTGGAGCCGCTGCCGGGCACCGGGATCGTCGCGGGGCGGGTCTTCGGGGCGGACGGCGCGCCAGTCAGGCAGGCTCGGATCTACGGCATCGTGAAGCGCGAGCCCACCGAGACACCGTTTTCCTTCGCCGAGACCTACGGCGACAAGGGGCACTCCCACCCGCTCTACGGTGAGCATTTCGCGCTGGGGGACGTGCCGGCCGGGAGCTACGTGGTGGGAACCGAGATCGGCGGGAAGCGGGTGCTCCGGCGGATCACCGTCGCCCCCGGCAAGCTGACCTGGGTGGTCTTCAAGCCCTGATGTTCATCGAGCTCACCGACCATCTCCGCTGTCCCGCCGGCCACGAGGAGAGCTATCTCGTCCTCCTGCCTGACCGGATGGAGGCTCGCTCGGTGCGCGAGGGCCGGCTGGGCTGCCCGGTCTGCAACCGCACCTATGCGCTGGCGGATGGGATCCTGGACCTGGACGGCGAGGTCCCCGATCTCCCGGCGTCGACCCTGCTCGAGCCCGAACCGCTCACCGCGCTGGTCGGGCTGAGCGGGCCGGGTGGGTATCTGGTCCTGGTGGGAAGACCCGCCGCCGGCTGGCGCGAGGTTGCGGAGCTCAACCCCGGAGTCGGATTGGTTGCGGTGAATCCGGGGCCGGAGGTCGCCGACGCGCCGGGCATCAGCGTTCTCCGGAGCGGCTCGCTTCCGCTCAAGTCACGTTCGATGCGCGGGGTGGTCCTGGGGAGCCCCTACGGGGACGACCCGCATTGGGTCACCGAAGGAGCGAGAGTCGTGTTACCGGGACTGCGGGTGGCCGGAGAGGGCAGGGTCCCCCAGTCCGGCGCCATCGATCTCATGGCGACGGCCGGCGGCGTCTGGGTCGGCACTCCCCGCCGCTGATCGGCGCTCCCACCAATCACTTCTCGCCGTAGAGCGCTTCGATCGCCGGTCGGTTGTGCTCCTCGACGATCCGCCGCTTGACCTTCAGCGTCGGAGTCAGCTCTCCCGCCTCCACCGTGAATTCCCTCGGCAGAATCAGCAGCTTCTTCGGCATCTCGAACTGCGCCAGGTCCCGCAGCGCCATCCGCACTTCGCGCTCGATCTTCTGCCGCACGTCGGGGTGGTCGAGCAGCTGCTCGAGATCGCCGTCGGGAAGGCCCTTGTGCTCCGCCCAGCCTTTCACCTGCGCCGGGTTGGGCACCACCAGCATGATCGGGAACGGCCGCCGGTCGCCGATCATCACGGCGCTGGCGACGAACTTGCTCGTCTTGGCGAGGTTCTCGATCGGCTGGGGCGCGATGTTCTTGCCGCCGGCGGTGACGATGAGGTCTTTCTTCCGGTCGGTGATGCTCAAGTAACCGTCCGCGTCGATGAGCCCGATGTCGCCGGTGTGGAACCATCCCTCCTCGTCGATCGCCTCCGCCGTCGCCTGCGGCTTGTTGAAGTAGCCGCACATCACGTTCGGACCGCGGGTCACGATCTCTCCGTCGTGCGCGATGCGGATCTCCACCCCCGGGATCGCCTTGCCCACCGTCCCCAGCCGGTGGTTCTCGAAGGTGTTCACCGCCATTACCGGCGAGGTCTCGGTGAGTCCGTATCCCTCCAGAATCGGCAGGCCCGCCGCGTAGAAGAAGCGCGCGATGTCGGGTGAGAGCGGAGCGCCGCCCGAGATGAAGAATCGGATGCGCCCGCCGGTCCGGGCTCTGAGCTTCGCGAAGACCAGCCGGTCCGCCAGCGCGCGCTGGAGCTTGAGCGCCGGTGGCACCGGCCGCCGCGCGATCGTCACCTCGGCCCACCGCTCGCCCACCTCCCGGGCCCAGGCGAAGATCCGCCTCCGGAACGGGGACGACGTCCGCACGCTCTCCAGCACCCGGGCGTAGATCTTCTCGTAGAGCCGCGGCACCGCGGCCATCAGTTGCGGGCGGATCTCCTGCATGTCGGCCGGCACGGTGTCCACGCTCTCGGCGTAGTTGATCACGACGCCCGCGTGGAACATGCAGTAGTGCCCGAACATCCGCTCGAAGATGTGGGACAGCGGCAGGAAGGAGAGGCACTCGTCCTCGTCGGTAAAGCTGAAGAGGTCGACGCTGGTCGTCACGTTGGAGGCGATGTTCCCGTGGCTCAGCATCACGCCCTTGGGGTCGCCCGTGGTGCCGGAGGTGTAGATGAGCGTCGCGAGATCGTCCTCGACCACCTCGAGCGCCGCCGATCGCCAATCGGGATGACGCTCGCAGGCCGCCCGCCCCCGACCCAGCACCTGCTCGAAGCCGACGACACCCGGGCCGGTGGCGGAGTCGTCGAAGACGACCACGTGCGCCAGCGCAGGCAGGCGCTCGCGGACCTTCCTCACCTTCTCCAGCTGCGCCGCGCCCGACACCAACACGGCGACCGCGCCGGAGTCGCGAAGGATGTATTCGGCTTGCTTGGCGGTGAGCGTGGGATAGATGGGGACGTCGGTGCAGCGCGCCGCGAGGCAGGCGTAGTCCGCGATCGCCCATTCGGGCCGATTCTCCGAGAGGATCGCCACGCGGTCGCCCCGGCGCACGCCCAGCTCCTGGAGGCCGATGCTGAGATCCTGCACCCGCTCGGCCATGTCCCGGTAGCCGATGTCCACCCAGCGGCCCGCGCGCTTGGCCCGGAGTGCCACCGGCCGGCTCCCGAACCGGCCCATCGCCTCGAAGTAGAGCTGATTGAGGGTCCGCGGCGTGGCGCCTCCTATTGGAACAGGACGATGAAGCGCTGTCCCGAGCC
>CAYPAE010000089.1:3873-7763 GCA_964408595.1 uncultured Gemmatimonadaceae bacterium
GAAGACGGAGTCGCCGACAATGATCAGGGTGTCGGCGGGAGCCAGGACGGAGAAGCTGACGCGCTCGGAGGTGAGCGAGCCGACGACCGCCTGCACATCGCTGGACCCCGGTTGGACACCGGTGACGAGCCCCGTCGCGTCCACGCTCAGGGCGTCGTCGCTGGCGCGCCACAGGATCGTGGCGGCAACCGTCTCGCCGTTGACGTCCAGGGCGCGCGCGGACAGCTGGACCTGTTCGCTCACCTCGATGGTCTGGAGCTCGGGGAACTGGATCTCCAGTGCCACCACCCCACCCTCGCCCTCGCTGAGACTGCTGCAGGCGGCCGCCGCGAGGAGCGGCAGCAGGCGCACCCACCGCCTCACAGCGTCTCCTGCGCGGGGCTGCTGGCGATGTCCCGCAAGGCGGTCTCCGCGTGGCGGATCCAGCGATCGGCGTCGGGGCCCTTGGGCGGCCGGGCCAGAAACGCCCGCAGGTGCTCGGCGGCCTGCTGGACGTCCCCCCGCTTGAGCAGCAGGAAGGCGACGCCGTAGTGGGCGCCGACGAGGCTGGGGTCCAGCTCGAGGGCGCGCTTGTAGTGCCGGATGGCCTCCTCCGGTTGGCCGGTCTTGGTGAAGGCGATGGCCATGTTGAGGAGAATGCGCGAGTCGCTGGGGTTGTCCCGGAAGGCGAGGCGGTAGGAGGTGAGTGCCGCCTCGAAGTCGCCCTGCCGCTCCAACGCCAACCCCTCGTTCAGATAGTCGAGTCGCTGCGGCTGCAGCGACTCGCGGGACTCCTGGCCGAACATGCGTCTCCAGAAACTCATGGGAGAGTGTCTTCTCCGAGCAAAGTCGAACGGGGACAACGCGTTGGGCGTACCGCGAATCTAGTGATCACCGCCGGTCGCCGCAACGCGCGAAAGGCTGTTGCCCGACCCGAAGAACGGGCGTAGGTTGGGACAGCTCAAGCCGGAGGTGTGCATGCGCCGCAGCCAACCGACCGCATCCAAGGGCGTGCTCGAGGTGGATTGGCCGTTCTTCGGCGAGTTGTGCCGCGCCCTCGCCCTGCGCGTCGCCCGGGAGTACGAACCGGAGATCGTGCTCGGGATCGCCAAGGCCGGGGTGATTCCGGGGGTCGTGGTGGCGTCCATACTCCAGACCGAGTTCAGCTCCATGGCCGTGACTCGGCGAGAGGCCGGGGCGCCACCGGTCCTGGTCTCGGGCCCGCCGCCGACCATCCGGGGGCGCCGCGTGCTGGTGGTTGACGAAACCTGCGACACCGGCAGCACCATGAAGCTCGCCCTGAGCGAGATCCGGGCGCTCCACCCCGCCGAGGTCCGCTCGGCGGTTTCCTTCAAGACGGGGGACTACGCCCCCGATTTCCACGCCTTCGAGACCGACAACTTCATCATCCTTCCCTGGGACCGCGAGATCATCCAGGGCGGCGAGCTGGTGATGCGGCCCGACTACGCGGCCCGGCTCTGATCCCACTGCAACCCTAGCGGGTCCGATCCCGTCTAAGCAGGATCCTCATCTCGGAGAGACTCCGATGCAGGTCCTGCCGACACTGGCGCTGGGCTGCCTGTTGCTCCTTCCCACGGCCGCTTCGGCCCAGCAGGGCGAGCGGTACACCTTGAACGGCGAGGAAACGGCGATCTACAACCTGGCGGGTTCCCTCATCGTGGAGCCCGGCACCGGCGCCGTGTCCGTGGACCTGGTCCGCGGCGGAGCCGATGCCGCCCGGCTGCGCGTCGAGCGCGGCGAGCTGGAGGGCAGGGAGACGCTGCGGGTGGTCTACCCGGCCGAATCGATCGTCTATTCCGGGATCGAGCCCGGCTCGTCCACCACGCTCAACGTCCGCGACGACGGGACCTTCGGCGACGGCGATTGGCAGGAGCACGACCGCGGCCGCCAGGAGCACGACCGCGGCCGCAAGGTGAAAGTGTCCGGCGAGGGCCAAGGGCTACGCGCTCACGCCGACCTCAAGGTGCGGATGCCGGCGGGGTACCGGGTGTCGCTCTACCTCGCCGTGGGCAAGGTCTCGATCGCCAACGTGAATGGAGATCTGCTGGTGGACGGCCATTCGGCGCCGGTGACCGCCTCCGGAACCAAGGGCACGCTGGTCCTCGACGTGGGCTCCGGACCGGTCCGCGTCAGCGGGGCCGAAGGCAGCCTGAACGTGGACACCGGCTCCGGGCCGGTCGAAGTCTCGGGATTCAGCGGCGGCGAGCTTTCCATCGATACCGGCTCTGGCGGGGTGACCGGCAGCGATCTGAGGGCCAGCGAGATTCGGATCGACACCGGTTCGGGCGACATCGTGCTGACCGCGGTCACGTCACCCGTGCTCCACCTGGAGACGGGGAGCGGGAGCGTTGGGGCCGACCTGCGCGGCCCGGTGCGCGAGCTGGCTGTGGAGACGGGGTCGGGCGACATCTCGGTGCGGGCGCCGGCGTCGCTGGCGGCGGAGGTCGAGATCGAGACGGCGAGCGGAGGGATCGAGACCGACTTCCCGCTTCAGGTAACCCGGCACTCCCGCGACCACGTGGTTGGCCGGATCGGCGACGGAGCGGGCCGGGTCGCGATCGCGACGGGGTCCGGCGACGTGCGCCTGCTCAAGACCCCGAACTGACCCCCAGTGCTTCGGCGTAGCCCGCGCCTTGAGCCATCCTGTCATACAGGGTGCTCAGGGTCTCGGGCGAGCCGGCCAGGAAGCGGCAGCGCGCGTCGCCCCGCGAGCGGCACTCCACCTCCATCACCGCCACCAGCCCGTCGGACAGGCGACCGAAGAAGTCGGCCAGCATCCCGCAGGTGAGATGGCACGAGGGGAACTCCCCGCCGCCCGTCTCGACCGATTCCGCCCACTCAGCCGAATCGAGGGCGAGGACCGAGTCGCCCAGCGGTGTCGCCTCGAGTCTGCCCCACCCCTGATCGGCGAAGAACGCGGACAGCGCCTCGCTGAGGTACTCGGCATCGAGCTCGCCCGGATCCTCCACGCCGCGCGTGGCGAGCAGCCATTCCCTGAACTCCGCGTACAGCTCCTCGCCGCCCGCGAAGCCCGCTTCCTGGAGATAGGTCGAGGCCTGGAGCCCGGTGTCTCGCTCGAGCGCCGAGCGGAGCTGGTGCAGCACGCGGCGGCCGAGCCGGAGACCGCCGTGATGGGGGCGTGAGTGGTCGGTAGTCATGGGGGCGATCGGGTTGAGGACGCTGCATCTTAGGACCCGCGACCGACGCGACGCAAGAGCTCGCCCTCGTCGATCACCTCCACGCCCAGCTCCTTCGCCTTCTCCAGCTTGCTGCCGGCCTCCTCGCCCGCCACGAGCGCGTCCGTTTTCTTGCCCACGCTGCCCGCCACCCGACCACCCGCCGCCTCGATGAGGCCGGTGGCCTCGGCGCGTGAGAGCGTGGGCAGGGTGCCGGTCAGGACGTAGGTCCGTCCCGACAGCGACCCGTCGCCCCCCGCGGCGCCCGGCTCGCTGAAGGTGAGGCCGGCGCCCTCCAGCCGGCCGACCAGCTCGGTGTTGCGCGGCTCGGCGAAGAAGCCGACGACCGCGCCGGCGATCGTGGGGCCGACGCCCTGCACGGCGTTGATCGTCTCCTCCGAGGCCTGCATCAGCGTCTGCATGCTGCCGAACCGGCGGGCGAGGAGGACCGCGACGGTCTTGCCCACGTGCCGGATCCCGAGCCCGAACAGCAGGCTCGAGAGCGGGCGGCGCTTCGAAGCCTCGATCGCGGCGACGAGCTGATCGGCCGATTGCTTCGCGAACCGGTCCAGCTCGACCAGTTGCTCGCTCCGGATCTCGTACAGGTCCGCCACGTTGCCGATGAGCCTGGCATCCAGCAGTTGGCGCACCCGCTCGTACCCCAGGCCGCGGATGTCCATCGCGCCGCGGGAGGCGTAGTGGACGATGGACTCC
>CAYPAE010000090.1:0-7757 GCA_964408595.1 uncultured Gemmatimonadaceae bacterium
TCCACCGGGTGGATGTCGTCGTCGTCGTAGCGCATCACCAGCCAGCGCGTCTCGCCCTTCTCGAGCATGAACCGGGTGGTGGCGGTGGACTGGTCCACGACCCACTCGAACGGGCGCGCGCTCGAGAGAGTGAGCACCTGGTCCGTCCGATCGGTGGCGAAGAGCCCCGCGCGCAGCACTTCCAAGCGGGTGACACGCGCGCCGTACTCGAAGCGCGGCATGAAGATCATCTCCATCGGGACCTTGCCGCGGCGCCCGCGCAGATGGCGGTGAATCTCGGGATGCGGCTCGGGGGGGCGGCCGTCCTCCCGGACCGGCATGAAGTCGGTCAGGGAGACGACGCCTTCGCCGGTGGTGAACGTGGTCTCCAGGATGTTGGTGCGGGGGAGGTAGCGCTGGGTCGAGGTCCACGGAACGGCCGGGCGGATCGCCCAGGTGCCACCCCGGTCGGGATCGAGGATGGCGGCGAAGACGCTGCCGCTGTCGAAGCGCGGCAGACAGCACCAGTCGATGGCTCCATCCAGTCCGACCAGCGCCGCCGTCCGCATGTCCCCGATCATGCCGTAGCTCGAAATCGGCTGCGGAGCTTTCATCGGCACAAGTATAAGCGAGACGGTCGAGGATCTTGCATCGACTGCGACGCAGACCCACCTTCCAGCACTTCGTCCCGCAGAGCCGATGCCCCACCGTCATCATCACGCGGCCATGTTCCTTGGGCTGTGCCTGCTCCTCGCGTGCCGCTCGCGGGAGCCGGACGGCGTGGCGCTGGTCGGCGCCACGCTGATCGACGGCACCGGTGGTCCGCCGCTGGTGGAGTCGGCCATCGTGGTGCGGCGCGGCCATATCGAGTCGGTCGGCTCTCGCGGTGATTTCCAGCTGCCCGAGCGGACGACCGAGGTGGACCTCACCGGCCGCTGGATCATGCCTGGGCTGGTGGACGGCCACGTCCACCTGGTGGACCCCCAGGCCGGCGTCGCCAGGTGGTCGATGTCCCGGTACCTCGCGTGGGGTGTGACGACCGTGCGAGACGTGCACGGCCCGCTCCGGAGGGCACTGGCGCTGCGCCGGGAGCTGGCCCGCGGATGGAGGCCCGGGCCGAGGGTGTACTCCGCGGGCGCGATGATCGATGGCCTGCCGCCGACGTACCCCGACGCGATCACCGCGCGGACCGCGAAGGACGCACGGCGCGGAGTGGATCGTCTGGTGAGCGCGGGCGCCGACCTGATCAAGGTCTACACCCACGTGGACAAGACGCTGCTCACCGCCCTGCTCGATGAGGCCCGCCCCTTCAATCTTCAGGTCGCGGGGCACCTCGGACTCACCGATGCGGTGACGGCCGCGCGCCGGGGGCTGGGGTCGCTCGAGCACCTGAGCGGGATCCCCGAGGCCGCCTCCGCCGATCCGTCCGCGCTGTACGCGGCACATCAGCGGTCGTTCTTCGCGGGATGGACGGCCTTCGAGCGGGCCTGGGCCGGTCTCGACTCGGCGTCGCTCGGCCGGGTGGCGGGGATCCTGGCGGCGCGCACCGTGATCATGGTGCCCACGCTGGTGCTGCACGAGACCTTCAGCCGGCTCGACGACCCGGCGGTGCTGGGCGATACGATGCTGAACGCGATTCCCCAGGAGGAGCAACGCCGGTGGAACGTCCCCGACATGATCGCGCGCGCCGGCTGGACCAAGGCCGACTTCGCCACGTTCCGCCGCTCCCGCGCGGCGCAGGACCTCTTTCTCCGGATCTTCCAGGCGAAAGGCGGCCGGATCGCCGTGGGCACCGACGCGGCGAACCAGATGCTGATCCCGGGATACACCGTTCACCGGGAGATGGAGCTGCTGGTCGCCGCCGGCCTCACGCCAGGCGAGGCGATCAGCGCCGCCACCCGCAACGGCGCGCTGCTCCTCCGGGTGGACTCGCTCGGCCTCATCGCTCCGGGCAAGGTGGGGGACCTCGTCGTGCTGGGCCGGGATCCGCTCGCCGACATCCGCAACACCCTCTCGATCGAGCGCGTGATGATCCGAGGCCGCATGCTCTCGCCCGACAGCATCCGCGGCCGCTGGTGACTCGCAGATGGCTCTGAGCCGCCTTTTCGGGGGCTGGATCGCCGTGGTCGTGTGGCTGCTCCTCTGGGAACTGGCCGGGTCGCGCCTCGGCAGCCTTCGCGGCGACGGGAAGCTTCGCCGCGCCCGGGTCTACCTGGGCGAGGCCTTTCTCCTCACTTTGCTTGGCGCCCTCTGGTTCGGGAGCCTGGGCGCGGGGGGATGGTGGCTGGTGTTCGGCCTGGTCGGCGCGCTGCGGGAATGGCCGGGCTCCACCTCCATCGGCGTCTCGCTTCTGCGCGTGGTCCGGACGCTGGTGGCGGGCGGACTGCTGGCCTGGCGGCTGGCGCCGGCATGACCGCCGCTGCGATCGAGCGCCTGGCGCTCTTCTTCGGCACCGAGCGGACCCGGCAGGGGCTGCTCGCGCGCGAGGCCTTGGGGCGGCCCGACGCCGCCGATGCGGCGTTGGCCGAGCGTCTGCGCGACGAGCTGGCGGGCGGTCTCCGGCCCGACGGCACGGTCGGCGGCGGCGCCGTAGCGACGATCTGGCGGGTGCACGAGCTGCTCGACCTCGGCGAAAGCGAAAAGTCTCCCGCCATCACCCGGCCGCTCGCCTGGCTGCTCGACCTGCAGGATCGCCCGGGCTCTTTCCACGACGGCTGCGATCGCGAGCGCCACGCGCGGCAGCTCTGCCAGCACTTCCTCGCTGGATTCTTCGCGCCCGCATCCCCCGCGCAGCGGCTCGCCCCCGTGACCCTGCCCACCGGCAAGGTGTTCCGAGTGGAGCCGGCCGCGCGGCTCGCCATCAGCTGCCTCGCCCTCCGCGCCGCGCTCCGGGCAGGCTACGGCGCGAGACCGTCGGTGAAGCGGCACGTCCAGAGTCTGGCCCGGATCTCGGAGCAGTGGACCGAGTGGAACGGCTACTTCTCCCCCGACGCGATCGTCGCAGGGCTGCACGCGCTGGCCGCGGCCGGCCCTGAGCATCGGGACATCGTGGACCGGCTGGTCGGGGTGGTGACCTCGAACCAGGGCGTCGAGGGCGAGTGGGCGACCGCGGATCTCTTTCAGGTGCTCGACGCGCTTCTCGCCGCGGGCACTCTCGAGGCCCAGGTGACGGTGCGCCGGGCGGCCACCGCCCTCACGGGGCGGCAGCGGACCGACGGCACCTTCGGAACCATGGCCCAGCAGGAGCGCGCGCTCATCGGCCTGCGCGCGCTGCTCTGGGCATCCCACAGTCCGGCCTGATCCAGGAATCCAAGTGCCACCTTGGCAGAAGCGGCTGACCCCGCGACCACACCGGCCGCATGGACGCGTGGAGCACGTTCCGGTCGGACCCGAGTCCCCGGGACTCGACCGGGACCTCGCGGTGTACCTGCCCCCTTCCTATGGCCATACCGATCGCCGCTACCCCGTCCTCTACATGCAGGACGGGCAGAACCTCTTCGATCCGGAGGCGAGCTTCGCCGGCTCCTGGCGGGTGGATCTCGCCCTGAACTGGGCCGCCGCGCGCGGACTCGAAGGGATCGCGGTGGGTATTCCCAACGCGGGTGCGGAGCGCATCGCCGAGTACAGCCCTTTCGACGATCCGGCCGGCGGCCCGGGTCGGGGCAGCGACTACCTGGGATATCTGGCGGGGACGATCAAACCGTTGGTGGACAGGCGGTTCCGCACGCTGCCACAGCGGGAGACGACCGGCGTCGTCGGCTCGTCGATGGGGGGGTTGATCAGCCTGTTCGCCTTCTTCGACCGGCCCGATGTGTTCGGCATCATGGGGGCGCTGAGTCCATCGCTGTGGTTCGCGGGGCGCGCTATCTTTGAGCGGCTCGACGCGGCGCCGTTCCATCCCGGCAGACTCTACTTCGACGTCGGCCGCCTGGAGGGAGCCAAGGTCCTGGAGGATGCCCGCCGGCTCCGCGGCCTGCTGCAAGCGAAGGGGTACGTGGAAGGCGAGCACCTTCGCTATGTGGAGGACCGCACGGGCAAGCACGAGGAGGCGGCCTGGAGCCGGCGCTTCCGGGCCGCGCTGCCGTTTCTTCTTTCTTCTTCAGAGTAATCCGTGCACCACGAGTACCACCGGTGGTACAGCCCCGCGCTCGGCCGCGACATGGCGTTGGACGTCGTCGGGCATCATGGCGCCCGGGTCCTGGCCTTCCCCACCTCGATGGGCACCCATCGCGAGTGGCTCGACCGGCGTATGCACGAGGTGCTGGGCGACCACATCGACCAGGGATGGATTCAGCTCTTCCTGCTGGACCACCTCCCCGGTGAGACTTGGTACGCCGACCACCTGCATCCCGGTGCCCGGGCCTGGCGGTTCCTCCAGTACGACCACTACCTGGTGAGCGAGGTTCTGCCCTTCACCGCGAGCCGCAACTCGAATCCGTACGTGATCGCCACCGGCGCGAGCCTCGGCGGGTACTACGCCGCCTGCCTCGGGTTCCGGCATCCGCATCTGGTGAACCGGATCCTCGGAATGAGCGGCACCTACGACGTCAAGCGCCTCATCGGCGGTTACTCGGACCACAACGTCTACGCCTGCAATCCCCCGGACTTCCTTCGGCAGGAGCACGACCCGGCCCGGCTGGAGGCGTTCCGCCGCCAGGACATCATCCTCGTGGTCGGTCGCGATGACCCGGCCTATGCCGACAACGAGGAGCTGTCGGCCATCCTCTGGAGCAAGGGGATCGGCAACGCCTTGCGCATCTGGGACGGTTGGGCGCACGATTGGCAGTACTGGGAGAAGATGGTCCGGCGGTATATCGGGGGACATGATTGATGACGGCTGGTTTGTGACACTCAGGGGTGCAGCGAACACCTAACGAACCGGTGGCCCACAGTATGACAAAGACCGTTGGTCTTCTCGTCGGCCGAGAGTGGTCCTTCCCTCCGGCGTTCATCGAGGAAGTCGCGGGACGCAAGGCCGGGGTGACGGTCGAGTACGCCAGGGTCGGCGCCCCGTCTATGGACCAGGCACTCCCCTACGACGTGCTCATCGACCGGATCTCCCACGAGGTGCCGTTCTACCGGACCTACCTCAAGAAGGCGGTGCTCGACGGCGTCACCGTGGTCAACAACCCCTTCATGTGGAGCGCGGACGACAAGTTCTTCGGCGCCACTCTCGCCACCAAGCTCGGCGTGGCGTCTCCCAAGACCGTCGCCCTGCCGAACAAGTCCTACGTGCCCGGCATCCTGCCGAGCGAGAGTCTCCGGAACCTCGAATTCCCGCTCGACTGGGAAGGACTCGTGAGGCACGTGGGGATGCCGTGCATCCTCAAGGACGCGCACGGCGGCGGGTGGAAGGAGGTCTACGTCTGCCGCTCGCTGGACGAGCTGCTGCACCACTACGACCACTCCGGCCTCCTCACCATGGTGGTCCAGGAGTTCATCCAGTGGGACCAGTTCGTCCGCTGTCTCTGTCTCGGTCAGGAGGACATCCTCCCGATGCCGTACGACCCGCGCGAGCGGCGATATCTGGTGCAGCCCGGGTATCTCTCGCCCGAGCTCGAGGCGCGCATCGTCCAGGACGCCCGGACGCTGGTCCAGGCGCTGGGCTACGACATGAACTCGATCGAGTTCGCGGTGCGGGACGGAGTGCCCTACGCCATCGACTTCATGAATCCCGCGCCCGACATGGACATCAATTCGCTGACGCCGACCTATTTCGATTGGACCGTCAAGACCATGGCGGACATGGCGATCAGGCTGGCCAAAAAGCCGCGACGCCAGTCCCGCGCCCTCAAGTGGGACGCCGCCTTCACCGCCCGGCGCTGAGCCCCGCACTCCGTGCAGGACGCGATCGCCTATTACCACGAGCTGCTTACCGACGAGCTGGCCCAGGCATCCGAGGCGATGCTGTCGGACCAGCTTCGCCGGCGCGGCCTCGTCTTCGGTGACCGGCCGGTGGCGACCGTGCTGCGGCCGCGGTTCATGACCTTGGCGCACTACCGCCTGCTCCAGCGGCGGGTCCGGCTCCTCATGCGGGCCTTCGGGAAGGCGTACGAGCGGGCGCTGGCCGATCAGGCGTTCCGCGGGCAGTTTCGGCTGGTGGACTGGGAGGAGCGGCTGATCCGGCACGATTCCGGATTCCGGGAGCCGAGCCCGACGTCGCGGGTGGATGCGTTCGTGATGGATGAGGCCGGCACGATGGCGCTCACCGAGTACAACGCGGAGACGCCGGCCGGCGCGGGATACAACGACGCGCTGGTCGCCGCCTTCGCCGACCTCCCGATCATGCGGGCCTTCGGCCGACGGTACGAGGCGCAGCCGCTGCTCGCCCGGCACGGAGTGCTCCACGTCCTGCTCGACGCCTACGAGGAGTGGGCCGGACGCCGGGACATACCGCGGGTCGCCATCGTGGACTGGCCCGAGGTCCCGACCCGCAGCGAGTTCATGCTGTTTCAGGAGTACTTCGGCGCCGTCGGCATCGAGGCGGTCATCGCCGACCCGCGGGAGCTGGAGCTCCGCGGCGGGCGGCTCTACGCCGAGGGCGGCCCGGTCGATCTGGTGTACAAGCGGGTGCTCCTCGCCGAGCTGGTCGAGCGCTGTGGGGTCGATACGCCGCTCCTCCAGGCCGTGGCCGCCCGGGCGGTGTGCATGGTCAACCCACCACGGTGCAAGATTCTCCATAAGAAAGCCAGCCTGGCCGTCTTGACCGACGAGCGAAACCAGCCGCTCTTCACGGCCGAGGAGCACGAGTCCATCGCGGCCCACATCCCGTGGACCCGCGTGATGGAGGTGCGGCGCACCGAGCACGACGGCAAGGCGGTGGACCTGGTCCCCTTCGTTCTCGCGTCGCGCGACCGGCTGGTGCTCAAGCCCAACGACGACTACGGCGGCGCCGGCATCGTACTTGGCTGGGAGACCGACGGCGCCGGATGGGAGCGCGCGGTGGCGAACGCGCTCGCGAGCCCGTACATCGTACAGGAGCGCGTCGCGATCCCGTCGGAGCCGTATCCCAGCCTGGTGGACGGCCGCGCGGTGTTCGCCGACCGGATGATGGATACCGCCCCGTTCGTTTGTCACGGGGACTACGCCGAAGGATGCCTGACACGCCTCTCCACCGCCGCCCTGCTCAACGTCACCGCCGGCGGAGGCTCGACCATTCCGACCTTCGTGGTCGAGCGGCGCTGATTCGACAGGAAAGGAGAACGGGATGCAGCCCCCCTCGCTCACCCTCGGGGTCGAGGAAGAGTATCAGATCATCGACCCGAAGACCCGCGAGCTGACCTCGTACATCACCCAGATCCTGGAGGCGGACCACCGCTTCCTGGAGCAGGTGAAACCCGAGCTGCACCAGTCCATCGTCGAGGTCGGCACCAAGGTCTGCCGCACGCCCGCCGAGGTGCGGACCGAGCTGGTGAATCTCCGGGGCGCGGTGATCGAGCTCGCCGCGCGGAACGGGCTCAAGATCGCGGCCGCGGGCACCCATCCGTTCTCGTCGTGGATGACGCAGGAGATCACGCCGCTGGAGCGCTATCTCGGTGTGAAGGAAGACATGCAGGACCTGGCTCAGCGGCTGCTGATTTTCGGGACCCACGTACACATCGGGATAGAGGACCGGGACTTCCTGATCGACGCGCTGAACGTCTCCCGCTACTTCCTGCCGCACATCCTCTGTCTCTCCACCAGCTCGCCCTTCTGGTTCGGGCGAAATACCGGGCTCAAATCGTACCGCAGCATCGTCTTCCGCGGCTTCCCGCGGACCGGGGTGCCGCGGATCGTCC
>CAYPAE010000091.1:0-7707 GCA_964408595.1 uncultured Gemmatimonadaceae bacterium
GAAGAGAAGCCGGTGAGACACCAGGTAGGTACCCGATAGAACCAGAAGCGGGCGTCCGGAAACCCGGAGCGCCCGCTCGTTCGACCCCAGCCTAAGCTCTCCTACCAGCGATAATGCGCGAACGCCCGGTTGGCCTCGGCCATCCGGTGGGTGTCTTCCTTCTTCTTGATCGTGTTCCCCTCGCCCTTCGACGCGAGGATCAGCTCCGCGGCAAGCCGCTCCGACATCGTCTTCTCGGTGCGCGCGCGGGCGAAGGAAATGAGCCATCGCATCGCCAGCGCCGTGCGCCGGTCGGGGCGGACTTCCACCGGCACCTGGAGCGAGGCGCCGCCCACCCGGCGGCTCTTCACTTCCAGGGTCGGCTTGGAGTTGTTGACCGCCTGCTTGAAGACCGCCACCCCGGGCTGACCAGTGCGCTCCTCGATCAGGTCCATGGCCGAGTAGAAGATCCCTTCGGCCACGCTCTTCTTGCCCTCGAACATCAGATTGTTCACGAACTTCGAGACGGTCTGGCTGTCGTACCGCGGATCGGGCGGCACCGGCCGCTTCACCGACTTGTTGCGCCGGCTCACTTCTTACCTCCCTTGGCCCCGGCCTCCTTGGGCCGCTTCGCGCCGTACTTGGACCGGCTCTGGCGGCGGTCGTTCACGCCGGCCGAGTCGAGCGTCCCGCGCACGATGTGGTACCGAACGCCCGGCAGGTCCTTCACCCGGCCGCCGCGGATGAGCACGATCGAGTGCTCCTGGAGGTTGTGCCCCTCGCCCGGGATGTACGCCGTGACCTCGAAGCCGTTGACCAGCCGCACGCGCGCCACCTTCCGGAGCGCCGAGTTCGGCTTCTTCGGGGTGGTGGTGTAGACCCGGGTGCACACGCCGCGCTTCTGAGGATTGGAACGGAGTGCGGGTGCCTTGTCCTTCGCTTCGACGTCTTTCCGGCCGTGCCGGATGAGCTGATTGATGGTCGGCATAACCCTGGAGCTGAATTCGGGATCGATGCCCGTTTTGGGCACAGACTTAGAAATGTAGGCCCGGACCAGGGTTGGGTCAAGTTCCATGGGAGCATGGGCCGCTCCCATGCCTTTTGCCCCGCCGCTTGGCGTTTTGACACGCGACCCCAGCGCAACCCCACACCAAACCACGCGTTACCAGGGGAGGATGGACGGCCCCTTCCTTGCCCATCGTACTCCGTTGCCGGACGACCGCGTCCGGCCGCAACCCCGTCGTGCGGAGTCCGTCGTGCATCTGCCCCGCTTCGTCGCCATCCTCGCCGCACTCGCCGCCGTCACTTGGGGCCCCGCGGCCGCGCAGGAGGCGCCTTGGAAGGCCTTCTCCGAGGTCACCCAAGGATCCGACGCCGGCGCCGGCATCTTCTCCGTCTACTACAAGCGCGACCAGGTCCTCCTCGCCCTCACCCCCGAGCAATTCGACCGCGACTACCTGCTGGTGACCCAGCTGGCCCAGGGCATCGGCGAGCTCGGCCTCGACGGGGGCGCCTCGATCCGCTCCGATCTGGTGCGCTTCCACCGGCAAGGGGACCGGGTCGAGCTCTGGGTGGTCAATCCTCGCTTCGCGGCGACGCCGGGCTCTCCCATGGCGCGGACCGTGGATTACTCCTTCGGCCATTCCGTAGCCCACTCCTTCCCGATCGCGACGGTCCGCGATCCCCAAGAGAGCCAGGTGCTGCTGGACCTGTCGCCCTTCCTCCTCTCGGATTGGGCCGACGTCGGCTCGACCCTGCAGAACGCCGCCGCCAAGCGGAAGGTCGTCGCCACCGTCACGCTGGACGACAAGCGCTCCAGCCTCCAGGAGCTTCGCCTCTTCCCGGCCAACCTCGAGGCCGAGGTCCGGCTCACGTTCCAGAGTCCCCGCGACATCGGGCTCGAGACGGTCTCCGACTACCGCTCGATCCCGATCGGCGTCCACTATTCGCTCCTCGAGCTGCCGGCTTCCCCGATGCGGCCCCGCTATGCCGACGAGCGCGTGGGGTACTTCATCTCGGCGTTCAAGGATTTCTCCCGCGACACCGCGGACGGTTTCTTCGTCCGCTACGTGAACCGCTGGCGGCTGGAGAAGCGGGAGCCGGGCTCCGGCCTCAGCGAGCCAGTCCGCCCGATCACCTTCTACGTCGACCACACGGTTCCGGTCGAGTGGCGGCCCTACGTCCGGGCCGGCATCCTGGAGTGGAACCGCGCCTTCGAGGAGGCTGGGTATCGCGGCGCCGTTCAGGCGCTCGATGCGCCCGACGATTCGGCCTACAGCGCGGCCGACGCCCGCTATTCGACCGTTCGCTGGACCGCCACCAACCGGTCGGTCTACGCCATCGGACCCACCAACGTCGATCCCCGGACCGGTGAGATCCTGAACGCCGACATCCTGATCTCGGCCGAGTGGATTCAGGCCTGGCGCGGCGAGTCCCGCGAGTACGCCTCGCCGCTCGCCTCGGTGCAGGCGGCCTTCGCCTTGGACTCGGCGGGTCTCTCCGGCAACGACCCCGCGCTGCTCTGCCGCTTCGGCGAGGGACTCGATCGCCAGGGGACCGTCGTCCGCGCGCTCCTCGCCTCTCGGGGCGCGATGCCGGCCGCCGGGGCGGCGCCGCGCGAGTACATCGGCCAGGCGCTCAAGGCGCTGGTCATGCATGAGGTCGGGCATACGCTCGGCCTGCGTCACAATTTCCGCGGCTCGGCCGGCGTCACCGCGGAGGAACTGTCGGACCGGTCACATACCCAGCGGCACGGCCACGGCGTCTCGGTGATGGACTACGCGCCGCCGGCACTGGCGCTCGATGCGCGGCGGCAGGGCCACTTCTACTCTCCGACGATCGGCAGCTACGACGAGTGGGCCATCACGTACGGCTACGCCGAGGCAAATGGCGGGGCGGCGGGACCGCGGGGCGGCAAGGGCGCGAGCGCCGAGGTCGCCGTATGGACGCCGGACGTGGAGATCAACGCCCTTCGGGCCATCGCTTCCCGGGCCGCGGAGCCCGGGAATCTCTACGCGAGCGACGAGGACGCCGGGTTCGGCGCGGCGGGGCTCGATCCCACCGTCTCCCGCTATGACATGACCGACGATCCGCTCGGCTGGGCCAAGGACCGGGTTGCGCTGATCGACCGGCTGTTCGATTCGTTGGAGACCCAGGTGGTGGCCCCGGGCCAGGGATACGGTCGGCTTCGCTCCGCGTTCACCGACCTCCTCTCGGACCGGTGGTACGCGCTCCTGGTGAGCACCAAGTACCTGGGCGGCGCCACGACGGCCCGCGACCATCGCGGCGACCCGGATGCGCGGCCTGCCCTCACCACGGTCCCCGCCGACCGGCAGCGCCAGGCCCTCGCCTTCCTCGCCGAGGCCGGCTTCGGGGAGCGTGCGTTCAGCTTCCGTCCCGAGCTGCTCAGCCGGCTCGCGCCCGAGCGGTGGATGCACTGGGGCGCCTCGCCCTCGGCGCAAGGCAGGGCGGACTTCCCACTCCACGACTGGGCGCTGGCCCAGCACGGCTCCCTGCTCCACCAGCTGCTCGATCCGGTGGTCCTCTCCCGGGTTCGCGACGCCGAGCTTCGGGCGGCGCCGGGTGAAGCGACGGTCGGGATTCCCGAGCTCTTCGGGACCTTGACTCAGACGATCTGGGCCGAGCTGGGAATCCGGCCCGGATCGAAGCAGGGCACGGCGCGCAACACCGGGTCGGTGCGCCGCGACGTTCAGCGGCTCCACCTCAACGCCATGGTCCGGATGGTGGTCGGCCCGGCACCCGGAACGCCCGAGGACGCCCGCGCGCTCGCCCGGGCGACGCTGGTGGACCTCGAGGGCCGGCTGGCACACGCGCTGGCCGACGACCGGGCGTCCCTCGACGCCTATACCCGCGCCCACCTCGCCGATTCGCGCGAGCGCATCGTCCGCGCCCTCGAAGCGCAGATGATCCAGACTCCCACCGCTCTCAGGTAGACGACGATGCTTCCGATCGCTTCCGGTGACCCTTCACCTCTCATGCTGACCGCGCTCTACATGGCGGGGATCCTCGGCGGCTATGCGCTGTCGACCGCGCCCGAAGAGTGGCAACGCGCGTGGCAGACGGTGCGGCAGGCCTGGACCCGGCGCCGCGGGGGGTAGCCTCTCGCCCCGAGGCGCGTAACCTTCCCGCATGACGGGAATAGCCGCCTCCGCTCCATCACTCCTCGTTCGAGGGCTCCGCAAGCGATACGCCGACGTCGTTGCCGTGGACGGACTCGATCTCGAGATCCGGGCCGGCGAGTGCTTCGGCCTTCTGGGGCCCAACGGCGCTGGAAAGACCACCACCATCGAGATCTGCGAGGGACTCACCGAGCCCGACGAGGGCGAGGTGCTGGTCCTCGGCCGCCGCTGGGGCGAGCACGACCGCGAGCTCCGCGAGCTGCTCGGGATTTCCCTCCAGGAGACCCAGTTCTCCGAGAAGCTCACCGTCGAGGAGACGGTCCGGCTGTTCCGCAGCTTCTATCGCCAAGGCCCCACCACCGAGGAGGTCATCGGGATCGTCCAGTTGCAGGACAAGCGGACCGGACGTGTCGGCCAGCTCTCCGGCGGACAGCGCCAGCGGCTCGCCCTCGCCTGCGCGCTGGTGGGCGACCCCGCCCTGCTCTTCCTCGACGAGCCCACCACGGGTCTCGACCCCCAGTCGCGGCGACAGCTCTGGGAGCTGATCGAGCGGTTCAAGGCCGATGGCCGCGCCATCCTCCTCACGACTCACTATATGGAAGAGGCCGAGCGCCTCTGCGACCAGGTCGCGATCATGGACCACGGCCGGATGATCGCGCTGGGCACTCCGCGGGAGCTGGTCGCTTCCCTCAGCGCCGAGCACGTGATGGAGTTCGCCGCGGCTCCCGGAGCACCGGTGAGTGAGGAGGCCCTGCGCCGGGTGGAGGGCGTCGAGGCCGCGGTCCGGCGGGACGACACCTACCGGATCCGCGTCACGGAGCTGCACCGGACCGTTCCCGCTCTGCTGGCGGAGCTGCACCGGCAGGGTGTGCAGCTCACCGAGCTGCGCACCCATTCCGCCACGCTGGAGGACGTGTTCGTCGAGCTCACCGGGAGACATCTCCGTGACGAGTGAGACTCGCGGCTGGCGGAGCCATCCGCTGGTGCAGCTGACCCTGGTCCGCTACCGAGAGTTTTTCCGGGAACCGGAGGCGGTCTTCTGGGTCTTCGTCTTTCCGGTGCTGCTCACGGCTGGACTCGGGATCGCGTTTCGAAACCAGGCGCCGGAGCGGACCCCAGTGGCGGTGGTTGAGCGCGGCGCGGCCTCCAGGGCGGTGGTCGAAGCTCTGACCCGGAGCCCGAACATCCTCGCCAGCTCGCTCACCGAGGCGGCGGCGGCCGATGCTCTCCGAACCGGGAGGGTGGCGCTCGTGGTCGTGCCCGCCGATGGGACGGACAGTGTCGAGTACCGCTTCGACACCGAGCGGCCCGAGAGCAGAACGGCCCGGCTGCTGGTAGACGACGCGCTGCAGCGGTCGGCTGGACGGAGCGACCCCGTGGGGGTGACGGACCGGCAGGTGAGCGAGCCGGGATCGCGCTACGTGGACTTCGTGGTGCCCGGGCTGCTGGGAATGAACCTGATGGGAAGCGGGATCTGGGGACTGGGCTTCGCCATCGTGGACGCCCGGCGGAAGAAGCTCCTCAAGCGGCTGATCGCGACCCCGATGTCCCGGACCCAGTTCCTGGCGTCGTTCGTCCTCTCGCGGCTGACCATGCTGGTGATCGAGGTCGCGGTTCTGGTCGGGTTCGCCTTGTTCGCGTTCGGGGTGCCGGTCAGAGGATCGGTTCTGTCGTTACTGATCATCTGCCTGCTCTCCGCCCTCTCGTTCAGCGCCGTGGGCCTCCTGCTGGCCTCTCGAGCCCGCACCGTGGAAGGGGTGTCGGGGCTGATGAACCTGGTGATGCTCCCCATGTGGATCTTCTCCGGGGTCTTTTTCTCCGCCTCCCGCTTTCCGGACGCCCTTCAGCCGTTCATTCAGGCGCTCCCGCTCACGGCGGTGAACGACGCGCTTCGGGCGAGCATGCTCGAGGGGGCGGGGTGGGATCGGCTGGCACCGGAGGTCGGGATCATCGCCGCCTGGCTGGTGGTGAGCTTCGCGCTGGCAGTTCGCCTGTTCCGCTGGCGCTGAGGCGGCGTCGAAACAGCTCGGCCACCGTCGCGCAGGTGCAACAGGTTGCGGGGACGGAACATCTTACCAATCGGCTACTTACTGCTTCATCCGGCAGCTCGCTCGGAGGCGGTGACTGGCTCGGATCGTGCATACCCGAGGGTCCACACGGTCACCGCATCGGAAAGTGGCGGCCGCACTTTACCCCCGGGACTCCCCTATGTATCTGGTCGAGATCGAGACAGGTCGGGAACAGCTGTACGATTCGGTCGCTGCCCTCGCGTCGGCCATCCGCCGCGGCGACGTGGGCTCGCAATCGCGGATCTTCCACCGCGCGTCGTCGAGCTGGGTCTCGATCACGGTGCATCCCGAGTTCAAGAAGGCCACGGCCGCGCGCGAGAGCCAGCCGACCGCGACCGATGGCGACCCCGCTGACCAGGCCTCGGCCAAGTCGGGCGGAAGCCGCCGCGGCTGGCGAGGCATTCTCGGCCGCGCGCTCCGCCACCTTTCCCCCGCCTCCAAGACCTCCGAGCTTTCGGGCTCCTGATCCTCCGCTCGACCGACTGATCCCATTGATGGCCGGCCGCGCGCCTTGACAGGCGCGGCCGCGTTTCGAACATTGCGGTACCGTGAAACGCCATTCCAAATCTGCGTCGGTCCAGCTGGTCGCCGGAACGCAGGCCGTGGTCCGCGCGCTGCGGATCCTGGGCGCCTTCTCCGACGCCCGCCCGGAGTGGAGCCTCGCGGATCTGTCCCGCGAGCTTGGGCTCAGCAAACCTACCGCCTTCAGACTGCTCCTCGCGCTGGAACACGAGGGCCTCGTCGCGCGCCACGAGCTCGTGGGCGGGTACCGGCTGGGCCCCGCGGCGATCGAGATCGGCGCGCGAGCGCAGCGCGCGAACAGCGTGGCGAGCGCGGCGCGCACCGAGCTCGAAGCGCTCACCCGCGCGACCGGGGAGACCTCCAGCGTCGAGGTGCTCGCCGGCGAGGAAACCCTGATTCTGGACGAAGTGCAGGGCGGGCACCTGATCGGCACCTCGCCGAGCGTGGGCACGCGCTGGCCGGCGCACGCCACCTCGACCGGCAAGGTCCTGCTCGCCGCGGCTGTCGAGGCGGATCCCGGTCTCGTCCGCCGGATGGCGCGACACGCGGGTGGACGGTTGCGCGGAATCACCCCCTGCACCATCCGGTCGGCCTCGCGATTGAGTGCGGAGCTCTCCCGGGTCGCCAAGCAGGGCTACTCGACGGCGATCGGCGAGCTGGAGGCGGGGTACGTCGCCCTGGGAGCGCCGGTTCGGCGGCACGACGGCAGGGTCGTCGCGGCGATCTCCCTCGGCGGACCCAGCACGCGGTTCACCGACGCCCGGCTTCCCGCACTCATCAAGTCGGTGCGGGAGTCTGCCGCGCGGATCTCCCAGCGGCTCGGGTGGGTCCCGACGTCCACATCGACTCACCCGAGGCGCTCGGCCTCCTAGGGCCCGCAGACACCGGCGAACCATGTCCCGCAATCCCCGCTGGACTCCCGCTCTCGCCCTGGTGGCATTGCTGACGACGGCCTCCACCCCACCCTCTCCGGGGGACGGCCCTCGCCCCAAGGGCTC
>CAYPAE010000092.1:0-7705 GCA_964408595.1 uncultured Gemmatimonadaceae bacterium
GCCGCGCTGTCGGAGTTGAGCAACCGCCTCGAGGAGACGGCGATGCGGCGGCTCAACCAACGGCTGGAGGTGGATCGCGAGCCGGTCGGCCGGATCGCGCGCGACGCCTTGGCGGAGCTGGGACTCACCGCCGCACCGGTACGCGTGGCGTCGGAGGAACGGCGGGAGGAGGGGAGCTTCCTGCGCTATCTCTGGGACCGGCGCGGTGAGTTGTTCGGCCTGACGAGGCGGCATCTGCTGCTGGTGGTGCTCGCGCTCGCCGCGGCGATCGCCGCGGCCGTGCCGCTCGGCCTCGCGCTGGAGCGGCTCCCCCGGGGCGCCGAGCTCGCGGTCCGGGCCGCCGGACTGCTGCAGACGCTTCCGGGCATCGCGCTGCTGGCCTTCATGATTCCGCTGCTCGGGATCGGGCTCTTGCCCGCGGTGGTCGCGCTCTTCCTCTATTCCCTCTATCCGATCCTGCGCAACACCTACTCGGGGGTTCGCGACGCGGCGCCGGACGCGGTGGCGGCGGGACGGGCGCTCGGCATGACGCCGCGCCAGATCCTCCGGCACATCCGGCTGCCGCTCTCTGCGCCGGTGATCATGGCCGGCATCCGGACCGCGGCGGTGATCAACGTGGGGACGGCGACGCTGGCGGCGTTCATCGGAGCGGGGGGCCTGGGCGATCCGATCGCGGCGGGGCTGGCGCTGTCGGATACCCGGATGATCCTGTCGGGCGCGATCCCCGCGGCGCTGTTGGCGCTAGGCGTGGACGGGGTGCTCGGCGTGGTCGAGCGGGTGGTGCGGCCGGGGGGGATGAGGTGAAGGCGGGCAGGCGGGCACGCGGGCGCCGAACGGATGATTGCTGCAGCGGTGTCCTCCCTAGCAGAGCGAGGGATGACACAGTCCCTGCCCCGCCGCGCCGCCCGCGTGCCCGCGTGCCCGCCTGACCGCCCGCTTGACGCCCCCTCACGCCCCCGCGTAGGATAGGGCCCGCCATGCGCCTGAACCCCTTCCGGGCTGTCCGCCCCCGCCCCGATCTCGCCGCCCGAGTGGCCGCGGTTCCGTACGATGTGGTGAACCGCGCCGAGGCGGCGGAGCTGGCCCGGGGGAACCCGCACAGCTTCCTCCACGTGGGCCGGTCGGACATCGATCTGCCGGACGACGTCGATCCGTACGACCCGCGGATCTACCGCCGCGCGCGTGAGGCTCTGGGCGAGCTCCTCGCCGGGGAGACTCTGCTCCAGGACTCGAGGCCGGGCCTCTTCCTCTACCGGCAGGTCATGGACGGCCGGACCCAGACCGGCGTGGTGGGCTGCGTGCACGTGGACGACTACGAGCGGGACCTCATCCGCAAACACGAGAAGACCCGGCAGGACAAGGAAGACGACCGCACTCGGCACGTCCTCACGCTCAACGCCAACGCCGAACCGGTCTTCCTCACGTATCGCGGCCGGCCTGAGATCGACCAGCTGGTGGCCGGGATCGTCTCCGCGTCGCCTCCGCTCTACGACTTCACCGCTCCCGACGGCGTGCGCCACACCGTCTGGACCGTGCCCGACCCTGGCGCGCTCGCACAGGCGTTCGGCGCGGTGCCCCACTCCTACGTGGCCGATGGGCACCACCGCTCGGCCAGCGCCTGGCGAGCGGGGAAGGAGCTGCGGGCGAAGAACCCGGCGCACCGCGGCGACGAGGAGTACAACTGGTTTCTCGCGGTCCTCTTCCCGGCGGACCAGCTCCGGATCCTCCCGTACAACCGGGTGGTGCGCGACCTGAAAGGCCAGGCGCCGTCGGAGGTGCTCGACCGCCTCGGCCGACTGGGGAAGCTGACGGCGACCAAGGATGCGACCCCCGACCGGAGCGGGGTCTTCTGCGTCTGCCTCGATCGTCGCTGGCACCGCCTGGAGCTGGATCCGGCGGGGATCGACCGCTCGGACCCGATCACGTCCCTCGACGTATCACTGCTTCAGGACCGTGTGCTGTCGCCGATCCTAGGCATCGGCGACCCGCGCACCGACAAGCGGATCGATTTCGTGGGGGGGATCCGGGGCACCGCCGAGCTGGAGCGCCGGGTGAGCTCGGGTGAGATGGCGATCGCCTTCTCCCTCTATCCGACCACCCTCGACCAGCTCATGGCGGTCTCCGACGCCGGTCACGTGATGCCGCCCAAGAGCACCTGGTTCGAGCCGAAACTGCGAAGCGGGTTGTTCGTGCATGAGCTAGGTTAGCGGATGGCCCTGGGCGTCCCTCGATTGGAGTCTCGATGAAGGTCCTCATCGCCGACAAGTTCGAGAAGGTCGGCATCGATGGTCTGAAGGAGCTCGGCTGCATCGTGGTGTCGCAGCCCGATCTCACGGCGGAAGCGCTGCCCGCGGCGATCAAGGAGGTGGACCCCCAAATCCTGGTCGTGCGGGGCACGAAGGTGCGCGCCGAGACGCTCACCGTGGGCACGTCGCTCACGCTGGTGATCCGCGCGGGCGCGGGGATTGACACCATCGACGTGGAGACCGCGTCCAGCCGGGGAATCTTCGTCTCCAATTGTCCGGGAAAGAACTCGATCGCGGTGGCCGAGCTGGCGATGGGGCTGCTGCTCGCCTGCGACCGGCGGATCCCCGATCAGGTCGCCGATCTGCGGCAGGGCAAGTGGAACAAGGCCGAGTACTCCAAGGCCCGTGGGCTCTACGGGCGGACGCTCGGGATCGTGGGACTGGGGCAGATCGGAAGGGAAGTGGCGGTGCGCGCCCGCGCCTTCGGGATGCGGGTGCTCGCCTGGTCGCGCACGCTGACGCACGAGGAGGCGGACCGGCTCGAGATCGCGTACGCGCAGAGCCCGCTCGAGGTGGCGCGGCTCTCCGACGTGGTGACGATCAACGTCGCCGCCAACGCGGAGACCAAGCACCTGGTGAACGCCGAGTTCCTGGCGGCGATGCGGCCGGGGGCGTATCTCATCAACACCTCGCGCGGCTCGGTGCTGGACGAGGCCGCGCTGCAGCAGGCAGTCTCGGAGAAGAAGATCCGCGCCGGCCTCGACGTCTTCCAGCACGAGCCGGCCGGCGGCACGGGCGGGTTCACCAGCCCGATCCTGCAGTCGCCGGGCGTGTACGGCACCCATCACGTCGGCGCGTCCACCGATCAGGCGCAGGTGGCGATCGCCCACGAGGTGATCCGGATCGTCCAGGCGTTCCAGGCGACCGGCGAGGTTCCCAACGTGGTGAACCGCCTGGCCCGGAGCTCGGCGAGCCACGTGCTCGTGATCCGGCACCGGAACCGGCCCGGCGTCCTGGCCCACGTCTTCGGCGTGCTCGCGGGAGCCGAGATCAACGTCGAGGAAGTGGAGAACATCATCTATCACGGCGCCCAGGCCACGCTGGCGAGGATCCACCTCGACGGCGAGCCCTCCAACGGGGCGCTGGAGCGGATCAAGTCCGGTAACGCGGACATCATCAGCGTCGAGCTCAGCGAGATCGACGGGAAGCGGTAGGGTGTCACCCTGAACGAAGTGAAGGGGACCATGACCAAGCGAATCTTCAATTTCTCCGCCGGCCCCGCGGTCCTCCCCGAGCCGGTGCTCAAGAAGGCCCAGGAGGCCATCTGGGACGCGGCCGGGAGCGGCATCGGGATCATGGAGCACAGCCACCGGGGCAAGGTGTTCGACCGCGTCCGCGACGAGGCCGAGCAGGCCTGCCGCGACCTGGCCGGGATCCCCGACAACTACCGGGTGCTCTTCCTCCAGGGCGGCGCGTCGCTCCAGTTCTCGATGGTGCCGATGAACCTGCTGCCGGCGGATCGCACCGCCGACTATCTCCTCACCGGCGTGTGGGCGCAGAAGGCGGTGAAGGAGGCCAAGATCCTGGGCTCGAAGGTGCACATCGCGGCCAGCGGCGAGAGCACCAACTTCGACCGGATCCCCAAGGCCGCGGAGATCAAGTACTCCGAGCGGCCGGCGTACGTGCATCTCACCACCAACAACACGATCTACGGCACCCAGTGGCGCTCGGAGCCCGCCGTACCGGCCGGTGTGCCGCTCGTCGCCGACACGTCGAGCGACATGTACAGCCGCCCGATCGACGTCGGCAAGTACGGCCTGATCTACGCCGGCGCGCAGAAGAACCTCGGTCCCTCGGGCGTCGTGCTCGTCATCATCCGGGACGACCTGGTCGAGGCGGGCCCCAAGACGCTGCCCACCATGCTCCAGTACCGCACCCACTCGGCGGAGAAGTCGCTGTACAACACGCCGCCGACGTTCGCGATCTACGTGATGGGCGAGGTGTTCAAGTGGATCCAGGGTCAGGGCGGGCTCGCCGCGATGGCGGAGCACAACGAATCCAAGGCCCGGCTGCTTTACGACTTCATCGACCAGAGCGACTTCTTCCGCGGCACCGTGCAGCCCGACAGCCGTTCGCTGATGAACGTCTGCTTCCGGGCTCCGACCGAGGAGCTGGAGAGCAAGTTCATCGCCGAGGCGACCAAGCGGGGGCTGGACGGGCTCAAGGGGCATCGCAATGCCGGCGGCATGCGCGCCAGTATCTACAACGCCTGTCCCCGGGCGGGGGTCGAGGCCCTGCTCGCATTCATGAAGGAGTTCGAGCAGGCCAACCGGGCCGCAGCCAGAGCCTGAGCCCGGCCTGAAACGGAGGGTCGCCCGCGCGCGTACGGCTCGGGCGACCCTTCCTCGCTTTCAGGTGCCTCCCATGCGGTGCCTCGTCTCGCCTGCGTCTTCGCGCCGCAGACCATCACCGCCTTGGTGCACCTCGTCCTCGCCTGCCTCCAAACCGTCACCGCCTTCGAGAGCGTCACCGTGATCCCGATGGATCGGGAGCGGAGGCTCCCGGGGCAGACGGTGCTGGTCCGCGGCGAAAGAATCGTCGAGATCGGGCCCGTGGCGCGGGTGAAGGTGCCGGACGGCGGAGTGCGAGTGGATGGCCGGGGCAAGTTCCTGATTCCGGGGCTGGCCGAGATGCACGCCCACATTCCGGGCGGCCAGGCGTCGGACACCGTGGTCGAGCGGACGCTCTTCCTGTACCTCGCCGGCGGGATCACCACCGTGCGCGGGATGCTGGGCCATTCGCGGCACCTCGAGCTGCGCGCGCGCGCCGCGCGGGGCGAGCTGCTGAGCCCGACCATCTACGCCTCGGGGCCGTCGCTCAACGGCAACAGCATCCCCGGCCCCGCGGCGGCCGCAAAAGCGGTGGTCGAGCAGGAGGAGGCGGGCTATGACCTCCTCAAGATCCATCCGGGAGTGAGCCGGGAGGCGTTCGACACCCTCGCCGCCACGGCGAAGCGGGTGGGCATCCCGTTCGCCGGCCACGTCCCCGAGGACGTGGGGATCGCCCGGGCGATCGAAGCGGGATACGCCACCATCGAGCACCTCGACGGGTACATCGAAGGGATGCTCCGCGAGGGCTCGCCAGTCTCGGCCGAGCAGTCGGCATTCTTCGGGATGAACCTCGGCGAGCATCTGGACGAGCGGAAGCTCCCCGCGCTGGTCGAGGCGACCAGGCGCGCCGGTGTCTGGAACGTGCCGACCCAGGTGCTGATGGAGAATCTGATCGTCGCCGGCACCAGTCAGGAGCTGGCCCAGCGGCCGGAGATGCGCTACGTCGCGCCGCAGAACCTGGTGCAGTGGGCGGAAGTGAAGGACGGGATCCTGGCGGAGACCAACTCCACGCCCGAGTCGGCGCGGCGGACGATCGAGGTGCGCCGCCGGCTGATCAAGGCGCTGCACGCCGCGGGCGCCGGACTGCTCCTGGGCTCGGACGCGCCGCAGATCTACAACGTGCCGGGGTTCTCGACCCACCGCGAGCTGGAGTCGCTGGTGAGGGCTGGCCTCACGCCGTACCAGGCGCTGGAGACGGGCACCCGGAACATCGCGACTTACTTCGACACGCAGAAGGAGACGGGGACGATCGAGAAGGGGAAGCGGGCGGACCTCATCCTGCTCGACGCGGACCCGCTGGCGGACATCAGGAACACGACCCGCCGGTCGGGAGTGATGGTTCGCGGGCGCTGGCTGCCCCAGGCGGAGATCGAGGAGCGACTGGCGGAGGTGGCGAAGGCGGTGGGGAGCTAGGCCCCGTTCAGATTCTTCACCAGCTCCACGTTCGTCGGGTACCGCTTCAAATCCGTAATCAGATCGTTCATCGCATTGATCGGCGTCATTCCCGCGATCCGCTGGCGCAGCGCGCGCGACGCCGCGAGCGTCGGCTCGTCGAACAGCAGCTCCTCCCGCCGGGTGGCGCTGGCCACCAGGTCGATCGCCGGGAAGACCCGCCGCTCGGCGAGCTCCCGGCTCAAGACCAGCTCGCTGTTCCCGGTGCCCTTGAACTCCTCGAAGATCACCTGGTCCATCTTGCTCCCGGTGTCCACCAGCGCCGTCGCGATGATGGTCAGCGACCCGCCGCCTTTGGACGGATCCACCCTGCGCGCGCTGCCCAGAAAGCGCTTCGGCTTTTCCAGCGACTGCGCGTCGAGCCCGCCCGAGAGCGTCCGCCCGGTGCCCTTCTCGACGCTGTTGTAGGCGCGGGCGAGCCGGGTCAGCGAGTCCACGATGAGCACCACGTCCTCGCCCAGCTCCACCCGGCGCCGGGCCCGCTCCAGGGTCAGCTCCGCCACCGCCACGTGCTGCGACGCGGGGTTGTCGAAGCTGGATGCGATCACCTCGCCCACGCCCGCCGCCTCCATCTCGAAGACCTCCTCGGGGCGCTCGTCCACCAGGAGGATGAGGAGATCGGCGTCGGGGTAGTTCGCGTTCACCCCTTCCGCGATCGCCTGGAGCACCATCGTCTTTCCCGCCTTGGCCGGGGCCACGATCAGCGCGCGCTGTCCCTTGCCCAGCGGGGAGAGCAGATCGATCACCCGGTTGGTGTGATCGGGCTGTCCCGAGCGCGGCAGCTTGGCCTCGAGCCGGATCAGCTCGTTGGGATGGACCGCCGAGAGGCGGGTGAACTCGGGTCGGGTGCGGATCTGCTCGGGGGGATGGCCGTGGATGGAGGTGACGCGCTCGAGAGTGGACCCGCGTCCCTTGCCGCCGGGACGGGTCTCGCCGGCGATCTCGTCGCCGGGCCTGAGCCCGTATTGTCGGATGACCCGCTCGCCGACGTGGACGTCGCCGTTGGAGGGGAGATACCCCGCCTCACGGCGCCGGAGGAAGCCGGAGCCCCGACCGGCGATCTCGAGGACGCCGAGCATCAGGCGGCGGCCACGGAGCGCTTGATGCGATGCAGGATGGCGGTGAGGCCCTGGGTTCGGGTCATGCCGAGGGTTTCGCTCAATCCGAGTTGGTCGAGGAGGTCGTCAGGCACCTTCGCCACGACTTCCGGGGGCTCGCCGTCGAGCGACCGGGCGAGGAGCGACACGAACCCCCGGACGGTGGGCGATTCCCGCGGCACGTCGGCATGGATGTGGACCTGCCCGTTCTCCACCTCGACCCAGAGGAAGACCGGGGTCATGCACTCATGGACCCGGTGGTCGCCCCGGGCCTTCTCCAGCTCCAGCCGCTCGGGGAGCGGGGGGAGCTTGCGGGAATAGTCCAGCAGCGTCTCCAACCGGGTGGTCCGATCGGCGGCCTTGAAGCGGGGGATGATGCTGTCGATGCCGGGCATGGGGGAAAGGTAGCTCTCGGCGGGGCAGCGGGGCAGCGGGGCAGCGGGGCCGCCCGGTCGCTTCGGGGAACGGCGGAACCGCGGCCGGGCGGTCCGCGTGCGGGGCGCCCGGTGTGATCACCACC
>CAYPAE010000093.1:0-7684 GCA_964408595.1 uncultured Gemmatimonadaceae bacterium
CCCGGACCTTTCATACCGCTCCCACCCCACATCTCTGTGAATTGCGAGACGGCTCCATCATTCGAGATCTCTTCAGCCGATCTCAGCCGAGTGACCTACGTACCGACCCCCCGGTCGAGCTCCGCGACGAACCGGCCGATCGCCCCGAAATACGCCGCCGAGTCCACCTCGAAGGCGTCGCCGTGCCCTCCCTGGAGCGCGACGAACTCCTTGGGCGGCGCCGCCGCCTCGAACAGGCGGCGGCCGTGGCCGAAGGGGATCACCTCGTCGGCCCGCGCATGCAGGAAGAGCTTGGGGAGGGTCAGAGCGCCGACTCGCTCGATCGACGGGTACCTGCTCGCCGCGATCCAGCGAATCGGGGCATACGGGAAGACCTCCTGGGCCCGTTCGACGACGGAGGTGAGCGCGCCGTCGAGCACCAGGCCCGCCGCCGGGACCCGGCTCACCAGCTCGACCGCCACGGCGGAGCCGAGCGAATGGCCGAAGACGACGATCCGCTCCGCCGGAACGGCGAGCGTGTCGCGCAGGTACCGGTAGGCGGCGTCCGCGTCCCGGTAGAGACCCTGCTCCGTGGGGACACCTTCGCTCTCGCCGTAGCCGCGGTAGTCGAACGCCAACAGGCTCAGTCCCAATGCGCGGAGGCCCGCGTAGTGGAACGGCCGTCCGACCTCGGAGAGGTTGCCCCCGTTGCCGTGGCAGATGAGCAACCAGTAGCCGGCGCCGCTGTCGGCCGGCATGGCCCAGCTCACCAGCCGGACGCCGTCCGACGCGATGAGCTCGACCCGCCGCACGCCGAGATCGAGCTCGGCCGGCGGATCCACCAGGGTGCGGCTGCCGCCGGGGACATAGAGCATTCGGGATTCGCCGAGCCGGAGAAAAACGAGAAACGCGACGTAACAGAGCGCGAAGAGGGCGAGCAGCCGCAGGAAGCCGGTCATGCGGGGTAGTAGCGTCCGCCTTGGCGGGCCATCTCGGCCAGCGCCGGCGCGGGTCGGAAACGGTCGCCGTACTGGTCCTCCAGCTCGTGCAACGTCGAGACGACCCGCGACGCGCCGAGGTCGTCGATCGCCCGCAGGGGACCGCCGCGAAAGGCCGGGAACCCTATGCCGTAGATCGCCCCGATGTCGCCGTCCCGCGCGCCCCGGACGACGCCCTCGGAGCACGCCGCCGCGGCCTCGTTGAGCATCGCATAGACCAGCCGGCGCTCGATCAGCTCGGTGCTGATGTCCTCGACCGGGCGGGACCCGAGGAGACCGTACACCGCCTTGTCGGCGCCCGCCTTGTGGCCCTCACGATAGCGGTAGAACCCGCGTCCGTTCTTCCGGCCGAGCCGTCCGGCGGCGAGCATCCGGTCGAGCGCGTCTCCGGCCTTCATCCGGTCGCCATAGGCCGCGTGCATCGTCTCGGCCGCCTTGTGCGCGACGTCGAGGCCGATCTCGTCGAGCAGCGCAATGGGGCCGACCGGGAAGCCCCACGCGGTCAGCGTCCGATCGATCAGCTCGATCGGAACTCCCTCCGCGACCATCAGCCCGGCCTCGTTGAGGTAGGGCGACAGGATCCGGTTGACCCAGAACCCCGGCCGGTCGCCGACCACGATCACGGTCTTCCCCATGCGGCGGCCGAAGCGCACCGCCGTGACGATCGCCTCCGGAGCGGTGGCGTCGGTGGGGATCACCTCCAGCAGCGGCATTTTCTCGACCGGCGAGAAGAAGTGCATGCCGAGCACGCGCTCGGGACGCTGCGCCTCGGCGGCGATCTGGTGGATCGGAATGGTCGAGGTGTTGCTGGCGAAGATGGTGTCCGGCCGTGTGGCGGCCTCGACCTCGGCCAACACCTTGCGCTTGAGCGCCAGCTCCTCGAAGACCGCCTCGATCACCAGATCGGCCCGGCTGAAGCCGGCGTAGGCGTCGCTGCCGGAGAGCAGCGCGCTCAGCCGCTCGTACTGCGGCCGGGTGATCCGGCGGCGCTCGAGCCGCTCGGCCAGGATGGCATGCGCGGCGCCGAGTCCCTTGCCCACCCGGGTGAGGTCGGCGTCCTTGAGCCGGGTGTCCACTTCGACGTTGAGCACCGCGGTCCCCGCGATCCCGGCGCCCATGAATCCCGCACCCACCACGCCGAGCCGCCTGATCTGACGGGGATTGGCGGCGCCCGCCGCGATCCCGTCGTCCTTCTTGAGCGCGGTCGTGGCGAAGAAGATCTGAACCAGCTTGCGGGAGACGTCGCCCACCGCGAGCTGCCCGAACGCGTGGTGCTCCTCGGCGAGCCCGGCGGTGATGCCGTGCTCCAGCCCGACGCGCACCGTTTCCAGCGCGGCGAGAGGCGCGGGATAGTGGCCGCCGGTCCGCTGGAGCACCTGCGCCTTCGCCCTTCGATACACCAGCCGGCGGCCGGCCGGGGTGCGGTCGAGGAAGAGCCCCGGAAGTCCCCCGCCCGCGCTTCGCCGCGGCAGCCCGCCTCGCACGAACCGCTCCGCCGCGGCGACCGCGGTGCGAAGGAGGATGCTGCGCGGCACGACCTCGTCCACCAGACCGAGGCGCAGCGCCTTGGCGGCGCGCTCGCTCTTGCCGGTGAGGATCATGTCGAGCGCCGCACGAAGTCCGATCAGCCGCGGCAGGCGCTGGCACCCGCCCGCCCCGGGAAGGAGCCCCAGCTGCACCTCCGGGAGACCGAGCTGTGTCTTGGGGTGGTCGGTCGCGACCCGGGAGTGGCAGGCGAGCGCCAGCTCGAGCCCGCCGCCGAGACAGGCGCCGTGAATCGCCGCCACCACCGGCTTCGGCAGCGTCTCGACCCGGCTCACCATCTCCTGCCCCTCGAAGCTCAGTCGCTCGGCCTCGGCCTGGGTGGTGAGCGCGGTGAACTCCTCGATGTCGGCGCCGGCGATGAAGGTGTCGGACTTGCCGGAGATGAGGACGACCCCGCGGATGTCCGCGTCGTCGCGGAGCCGGATGAGGAGCGCCTCGAACTCGACCTTGACCGCCGCGGTGAGCTTGTTGACGGGCTCACCCGGAAGGTCGAAGGTGACGACGGCGATGGAGTCGTGGAGCTCGGTGGTGAATGCGGACATGGCGGCCGGCTATCGCTCCAGGACCATCGCGTACCCCATGCCGCCCTGCGCGCAGATGGAGATGAGCCCGTGCGCGACATCGCGCCGGCGCATCTCATTGGCGAGCGTGGTGACCAGACGGGCGCCGGTGGCGGCGAAGGGATGTCCGATGGCGATCGAGCCGCCCATCACGTTGGTGCGATCCCAGTTCACCTCGCCGACCGGTGCGGCAAGGCCCAATCGGTCGGCCCAGGCCTGCGATCCCCAGGCCTGCATGTTGGAGAGCACCTGCGCAGCGAACGCCTCGTGGACCTCGAACAGCCCGATGTCGCCCCAGGAGAGCCCCGCCCGCTCCAGCGCCTTGGGCACCGCGTAGACCGGACCCATGAGGAGCTGCCACCCGGGGTCCACCGCCGCGACGGCGTAGCTGCGCAGGTAGGCGAGCGGCCGGTAGCCGAGCGCGGCCGCCTTCTCCTCGGCCATGAGCAGCACCGCCGCCGCGCCGTCGGTCAGCGGGGACGAGTTTCCGGCGGTCACCGAGCCGTACCTTCGATCGAACACCGGCCGGAGTGCCGCGAGCGCCCCGAGCGAGGTGTCGCCGCGGACCCCGTTGTCGGCGGCGAGCGGCTGATCCATGGCCGCGCCGCCGAACCAGGGCGCGATCTCGGCCGTCAGCCGGCCGTCGGCGGTCGCCGCGGCGGCGCGCTGGTGGCTCCGGAGCGCGACCTCGTCCTGCGCCTCGCGGCTGATGCCGTTCTCCTTGGCCATCTTCTCGGCCGACTGCCCCATGCTCTCGCCGGTCGAGGGCTCCGCGATCGCGGGCGTCACCGGCACCAGGTCGCGCGGGCGGGTCCGCCCGAAGGCCGCGACCCGCGCGCCGAGGCTCTTCGCCCGGCTCGCGTCCACCAGTGCGCGGCTGAAGCGGCGAGAGTGCAGGATCGGGATGTCGGAGAGCGACTCGACTCCGCCGGCCAGGATCGTGTCGGCGTGCCCCAGGGCGATCTGGTCGGCGGCGTTGTTGATCGCCTGCGCGGAAGAGGCGCACGCGCGGTTGAGGGTGTACGCCGGTACGCTGGGAAGGAGCTGGGGGAGGAGGCTCACCTCGCGGCCGACGTTGGGCGCGAGGACCGACGGCACGACCTGACTGAAGATCACTTCGTCCACTTCCCGGCCGTCGAGCTCGCTGCGGAAGAGCAGCTCGCGCGAAGCATGCCGCGCCAGGGCCACGGCCGAGACGTCCCGAAACGCGGTCCCGCTCTTCACGAACGGCGTCCGCACCCCAGCGACGATGGCGACCCGACGGCCGGGCCGGGATTCTTGCATGTTGCTCCGGGTGAGAGGGGGGACTTACTTCTTTACGGCCAGGACGCTGGCCACCGCCCGCCAGCGTTCGGCGTCGACCGCCTCGACCACCTCGCGGCCGTGCAGGACCGCGAGGGGCGCGACCAGCCGGTTCAGCTCACCGGGACGGAGCAGGTGGTCGTCCGAGGTAGGACCCCAGCCAAGCTCTCGCTGGGTGCTCAGGAACGTCTCCATCATCAGGAAGCCGCCAGGCTCGACCAGCTCGATCATCTGGGGCATCTTGGCCCGGTCAAGATAATTGAACACGAGAACCGCATCAAAAGCGCCGAGCTCCGGCCACGGCTCTTCGAGGTCTGCTGTCATCCAGTCGATGGCCAGCCCGTGGGCCTCCGCCCGCTCCCGCGCCGCCACCAGCCGGACCTCGTCCCGGTCGATGGCCGTGACGCGGGCGCCCCGCGCGGCGGCGGCGAGACTGTGGCGGCCTTCGCCGCAGGCCAGATCCACGACCCGGGCTCCGGGACCCAGCCGATGACCGTGCCACAGAAACCAGGTGCTGGGCCGGGTGATCCGCGAGACGGGGGGCATGGTCACGGGAGACTGTCCTCACAGCGGGCGACACTCGATCAGGTCGGGGCGGAGCCGGCCGACATCCTGGTGATCGGCGGGGGCATCACCGGCGCCGGAGTCGCCCGCGACGCGGCGATGCGGGGGCTCCGGGTGGTGCTGGTGGACCAGAACGACCTCGGCTCCGGCACCAGCTCGCGGGGCAGCCGCCTGGTCCACGGCGGCCTGCGCTACCTGGAGACCGGCGATCTTCGCCTGGTGCTGGAAGCCAACCGGGAGCGGCGGATCCTGCTCCACATCGCCCCCCACCTGGTCTGGCCCCTGCCTTTCGTGTTTCCGTTGCATCGGGGAGACCGGCTCTCGCTCTGGCGCCTGAACGCCGGGATGTGGCTCTACGATCTCCTCGCCTTGTTCCGCAATGTGCGGATGCACCGCATGCTCGGCAAGCGGGCCGTGCTCGAGGCCGAGCCGATGCTGCGGGAGCGCGGGCTCAGGGGTGGGGCGAGATTCTACGACGCCCAGTGCGACGACGCGCGACTGGTGCTCGCCACGGCACGGTCGGCGATCCATCACGGAGCGCTGGTTGCCAACTACACCGCCGTCCTCTCGCTGGAGCGGACCGCGGGCCGGGTGGTCGGCGCGCAGGTGGAGGACCGGCTCACGGGCGCGCGCGCCACCATCAGGGCCAGTGTCGTGGTGAACGCCACCGGGCCGTGGGCCGATGGGATCCGCACCATGGAGGACGCCGGCGCGGTCCGGCTGCTCCAGCCGACCAAGGGGGTCCACATCCTGGTGGACCGGAGCCGGCTCGACCACCGCGACGGCATCATCTTCCTCAGCCCCATCGACGGCCGGGTGCTCTTCATCCTCCCCTGGCGCGACCTCTCCTACATCGGCACTACCGACACCGACACCGCCGAGTCGCCCGACCAGCTCCAGGTGACTTCCGACGAGATGGTCTATCTCCTGCGCTCGGCCAACGCCCGCTTCCCCAACGCCCGGCTCGGCCTCGAAGACGTCCGTGGGGCCTGGGCCGGCCTCCGGCCGCTCCTCGCCGACAGCCAGGCGACGACCGAGAGTGGACGCTCCCGCGAGCACGCGATCGTCCAGGGCCCGGGCGGGATGATCACCGTGGTCGGCGGGAAGCTCACGACCTACCGCTCGATGGCGAAGGAGGTGGTGGACCGGGCGGTGCGCGAGCTCCGGTTCCGCGAGGGGCGGCCCCGCGCGGTCGAGGCCGGCACCGACGAGGAGCCCCTGCCCGGCGGCGAGACCGACGACTTCGCGGAGTTCCAGGCCCGCGGGCTCGAGCTGGGCGTGGTGCCGGAGAGCGTCGAGCACCTGATCCGCCACTACGGCACCGAGGCCGCGGGGATCTACAACGTCGGCGCGGTGGACCGCCGCCTCCTGCGCCGCCTGCTTCCGCCGCACCCCGCGATCGAGGCGGAGGTGCTGCACGCGGTGCGGCGGGAGCTCGCCCAGACGGTCGAGGACGTGATGGTCCGGCGTCTCCACCTCTACTTCGAGCACGCCGAGCGCGGGGTCCCGGCCGCCACCCGGGTGGCCGAGCTGATGGGACGGGAGCGCGGCTGGGACGACGCGCGGATCGCGGCCGAGGCCGACCGCTATGTCGCGTTCGCCCGCCGGTGAGCGTCGCGTGAGCGTGGCGCGCCTCCGGGGCATCCCCGGTTTCGCCATCGACGAGGTCGCCGCCCGTGCGGGCTCCGACCCCGAGGTGCTCCGGATGGAGAACCTCGACACCGACCTTCCCCCTCCGTCGGCCGCCGTCGCCGCCACCCTCGCCGCCGTCGGGGCCGATGAGGCGAACAGCTACCTGCCCTTCGTGGGGACCGACGATCTCAGGGCCGTGGTGGCCGAGCGACTCACCCAGCGCACCGGGCAACCATACGAGCCCCACCAGGTCGTCATCACCGCCGGGGGCACCGAGGGCATGTTCGACGCGCTCCTCGCGGCGACCGATCCGGGCGACGAGGTCGTTCTCACCGATCCCACCTACGCCGGGATGACCAATCGGGTCCGGCTCGCCGGGGCGGTGCCGCGGCTGGTGCCGTTCCTGCTGGACGGCGCGGAGTGGAAGCTCGATCTCGACGCGCTCCACCGCACGGCCGGCTCCCGCACCCGCGCGGTCTTCATCATGAACCCGTCCATGCCGTCGGGCGCGGTGCTCACGCCGGAGGCGTGGGCCGCGGTGGCCCGGATCTGCCGGGAGCTCGACTGCTGGCTGCTCTACAACGCGGCGATGGAGCGCATTCTGTACGACGGCCGCGAGGTCATCCATCCGGCGTCGCTTCCCGGGATGGCGGCACGCACGCTCGTCATCGGATCGATGTCGAAGGAGTACCGGATGATCGGGTGGCGGGTCGGCTGGGTGGCGGGCCCGGCCGGGATCATGGCCGACGTCGGGCGGGTACACCTCTACAACGTGGTGACTCCGCCGGGACTGGGGCAGCGGGGAGCGGCGGCGGCGCTTCGCGCCCCGCTGGACGACGTGCCCGCCGCGGTGGCCGAGTGGGAGCGCCGCCGCGACGTGGTGATTGCCGAGTTGGACGGACTCTCGCTGGCCCGCGCCGCCGGTGGCTGGTCCATGCTGCTCGACGTCCGGGCCATGGGACACGACTCATTCGCCGCGTCGCGCCTCCTACTCGAGCGAGGGCTAGTGGCGGCGACGCCGATGCGGGACTGGGGGGAACAAAACGGCGACGGGGACTGGGCGAGCGAGTGAGGCGCTCGCTCTAGGGCTGGGCGGCGCTCACG
>CAYPAE010000094.1:0-7633 GCA_964408595.1 uncultured Gemmatimonadaceae bacterium
GACAGCAACTCCACGGCCGACCGGGGCACCCCGAACCGCACGGCCAGGAACCGGGTCAACGCCTCGTTCGCCGTACCGTCCACTGGTGGGGCGGTGAGGCGAATCCGGATCGCGTCCCCGGCGACGCCGGCGACTTCCTCGCGCGATGCTCGGGGCTGGACCCGCAGGCGAAGCAGCACCCCGGTCGCGGTCGGTAGGATCGGTGACGGGTTCCTCACAGCCCTCGCAGCGCCGGCCTACTGATACCTGATAGCTGATAGCTGATAACTGATAGCTGCCTACAGCATGCCGAGCACCAGACCTCTCGCCAACCAAAGCACCAGCCAGGCCACCATGGGGCTGAAATCGATCATGCCGGTGGGTGGGAGGAGCCGGCGGATCGGCTGGATGATCCAATTGGTGAGGAGCACGAGCGGGCGCATCCAGGGCCGGAACTCGGAGACCCCGAACCACGACGCGATCACCCGGATGAAGATCGCGGTCATGACCAGGGTGAAGGCCGCGCCTACCGAGAACCTGATCCAGTCCCGCGGCCGCGCGCTCGCCAGTGCGGTGACGGTCCCCGCCATGCCGAGCAGCCAGTTGGTGAGACTCAGCAGGATCAGTCCGCCGAGGATCACGATCCCGAGCAGCCAGAGCGGCGCGTCCTGCGGGCTGCCGCCGAACCGGATCACCCGGCGCTCCAGCGGCAGGAGCACCGGATCGCTCAGCCGCCGCACCAGCCTCGGCCATGCGCCGAACGGCCCGAGCTTGCGACGCCGCACCGCCCCGTGCGTCAGGGCGACGATCGAGGCGTAGACCAGGGCCACGACGACGATGCCGCGAGCCAGGGTATCGAGGGCGAAGTCGAGCACGGCGGGCGAATCGCGAGAGCTGGGACTACCGCCCCGGGCCGCCGACCTGGACCGGTCGTTGGGCTCCGGAGCGGGAGGTGCACATCAGGGTGAACCGGCCCGCATTGATGGCGGCCTCCTCGAGGATTTGGCTGTCGCCCCGGCAGGAGGTGATCTGGCGACCATCGACTCTTCGAAACTGCACGGTGACCACGGGTTCCCGATTGACGTTGAGGAGGTGGCGCGCGGTGGTGGGAGTCAGGCTGTCTACGCCCATCTGACGAAGGGAGGACGCGGGCCGGCCCCGATGCGAGCCCCGGTAGTCCACCGCCCGGTCCACCAGCTCGAGCACTTCCCGGCCGAGCGCCTCGGCGTCCAGCCGGTCGGCCGGGAGGTTCGACTTGGGCTGCTGGGCCGCGTCCCGCGGGCCGTCCTCGCCGCCGCACGCCGCGACCAGGCAGCAGAGCGCCAGCATCGGCCAGACGCGGAAAGACTTCATTCCATCGCGAATTCGCGGTTGAACACGACCTCGAAGCTGAAGGTCTTCGCGCGACTCCGGGTCTCCATCAGTTCCGCGATTCGCCGCAGGCGATTCGGGATCCCCATGATCTTTTCCTGCGCCTTGCGGCCCAGCTCGCCCAGCCCTTCGAAACTCTCGATCTTCCAGTAGCGGATCTGCTCCTGCACGATGCGCAGGTAGTCCCTGGGGCCGTAGATCCCGGAGCGCCGGATCACCTCCGCGAGGTCCTTGAACCCCGGAATCGTGATCCCGGGCATGTCGATCGCCGGCAGGATGAACGACGCCGAGTGGAGCGCCTGGTCGGGATCGCGCTTGAGGATCTCTTCGAAGATGGTGCGATAGAAGGCGTAGTGCCGGGCCTCGTCCTTGGCCACCTGGCTCAACACTTCGGCCAGGCGGGGCTCGTACTCGCCGATGACTTTTCCCGTCTCGCTATGGGAAAATTGGGTGGCGCGCTCCTGCACCGTGGTGTAGGCAAAGACGCGGTATGGATCGCGGTCCCACTCGGGATGGAAGCCCCGGCGCAGGTACTCGAACTGCATCTCTTCGATCTTGCGCTGGTCGAAGAGCCGGGTGTCGCGGACGTAGTCGTGGAGCACCTGGCCGTGCCGATCTTCCTCGGCGGTCCAGAGGTTGTTCCACAGGCGCCAGTAGCTCTCGTCGCCCAGATAGACCGCGAGGAGGCGGTGGAAATGCGGCAGCCCCTCCTCGGTGAGGAGGTTGAGCGCCAGGGCGGCCCGCGCGTGGTCGGGAATTCCCTTGGCCTGGCTCCGGAGCTGGGCCAGGAACTCATCCGGGTCGGTATCCGGAGTGGGGCCCAGAAGGTCCGATGGAAACCAGAGATCCCGCTTCCGCTCATGCAGCTCCATGAGCTCCCCGACCCTGCCCTCAAGGTCTCTCAGGACTTCGACTTTGGCCTCGAGCTCTCGGCTCGGGTCGGTGATGGTACCCATGAATGTCCCGGGACGGCGGTTAGCCCTCTAAATGCAGACCGGACCAGCCTCATAAGATAGTGCGGCGGGTCCGGTCAATGCCAACGGGAGGTGCGGGTTGGGTTCAGCCTGGGTCCGCCAGTCGCTTCTCCATGAGGGACCAGGGCCGCTGGCCGATGTAGTTCTCCCGGCGGAACACCGGGTCCCACCCCAGCGCCGCCAGAAGTCCCTCCGAGCGCTCGTCATCGGTCCAGAACTCCGCCATGTGGGCCCCGCCGTCCACGGCCCGCTGCTCGAAAGCGGCCAGGAGCCGGTGGGCGTGGCCGCGGTGCCGCTCCTGCGGCAGGACCACAACATCTACCAGATGGGCTACTCCGCCGCGCAACCAGTAGCGCAGGCCCCCGATCCAGTCGCCGATCTCGTTGCTGAGCATGAGGTAACGCTCCTCCGGCCCGCCGCTCCGGCCGGCCGCCTCCTCCTCCTGCTCGATGAGCTCGGAGTACCAAGCCGCAAAATCGCCGTCCTGTTCCATTTCCCGGATGGTGAGTTCGCCCATGGTGCCCTGCCTGATAGGGAGACAGCCTCCAGCTTACGCAACACTGGTGCCACCGCGCGGGTTCCTCTATGAAGCGAATCAGCCTGCGTCGCGTCCGCTTTGTTTCCGTTACCTTGACCAGTGTCGGTGGCTGGTCGGGTGAGCAAGGGAGGTGAAAGCAATGGCAAACGCGACCCAAGCGAGCCGGCCGGTCGTCGTGAAGTGCGTGTTCTGCGGTACGGCCAACCGAGTGAATCTGGCGCGCCTCTCCGAAGGCCCCAAGTGCGGCAACTGCGGGCGGCCGATCCGCCTGGACCGTCCCCTCGAGGTGACCGATGCCGACTTCGACAAGATAATCAACAGTTCCAGCGTCCCGGTTCTGGTGGACTTCCACGCCGACTGGTGCGGCCCGTGCAAGGTGATGGCGCCGGCGCTCGATGACTTCGCCAGGCATCATGTGGGCCGCGTCCTGGTGCTGAAACTGGACACCGACGCCAGCCCGGCGACACCCTCCCGCCTGGGTATCCGGGGAATTCCCACCCTCATCGTGTTCGAGAACGGCCGCGAGAGCCGGCGCCATGTGGGGGCGGCGCAACTGCCGGAGCTGGAAAGGCTGGCGGGGTTGAAGGAAGCCGAGGCGAAGGCCTAGTCGCTCACACCCCCAGGACGACTCCGACTCCGATAGCCACGGCCGCCAGTACGAGAAGAGCGGCGAGGAGCGGCCCCGCGAACCGGAGCCAGTCCTCGTAGCGCACGCCGGAGGCGGCCAGCATCGCCATCAGGGCGCCGTTGGTCGGGGTGATTTGCTCACACAGGCCGGCGCCGTACTGGTACGCGAGCACGGTCACCTGACGGGACAGGCCGATCAGATCGGACAGCGGCACCAGAAGGGGCAAGGTCAGAACCGCCTGCCCGCTGGTGCTCGGGACCGGCACGTGAATCAGGGTGTGGGCACCCATCATCGCCAGCGCCGAGACGGTGACCGGAAGCTCGGCGATGGGCGTGAACAGTCCGTGTACGATGGTGTCCACCACCCGGCCCCCCTCCAGCACGACGTAGATCCCCCGCGCGAAGCCGATCAGCAGCGCCGCGAGCGCCATGGACCGGAGACCCTCGACGAACGCGTCCACGGTTCCGCCGAGTCTGAGGCCACCGAGGATGCCGGCGGCCACCCCCATCACAAAGAAGACAGCCGATAACTGGTCGAAGTCCCAGTGGTACTTCAACACCCCGATGATGAACGCGACGAACGCCGCCACTACGGCGAACAGCACGGCAGTATGGCGCCAGCCGGCCGCAGGTCCGATCGAGTCGCTCGGGGCGGCCTGCGCGGCGGGTACCCGGGTCCGGCGCGCATACAGCATGGTCCCGGCGATCCAGATCGCCAGCGCGGGAATCAGGAAGGCGACCCGAAACTGCCAGCCCGACAGCAGGTCGAGCTCCGCGACCTTCTGGGCTATGCCGACCTGAAATGGGTTGATGAAGCTGAACGAGGCGCCGACCGCTGAGGCGCCCAGGCTCATGGCGACGGCGGTGAGGGGGGTGAAGCCGAGACGTGACGTCAGCAGGAGCAGGACAGGCACGAAAGCGATCAGCTCCTCCTGCATCTGAATCAGAACCCCGCCGGTGGCGAACGCCAGGCCGGCGACGGGTATCACGAGCAGACCTCGGCCCGACAGCGCGGCGACAAGCGAGTTCACCAACCGGGTGAGGGCCCCGGTGCGCTCCACGACGGCGAATCCGCCGCCGACCAGGAAGACGTAGAAGATGACGGAGGCCGCGTCGATCATCCCCCTGGGGATGCCGACTAGCGCCTGGAACGGTCCGACCGGGGTGGCCTCGACGGGAGCATAGGTGCCCGGCACGACGACGCTCCGGCCGGTGACCGGGTCCTCCCGCCGCTGGTATTCCCCGGCGGGAAGCACCCAGGTCAGCGCCGCCGCGATCAGGATGCAGGCGACGAGCAGCGTCAGAGGATGGGGGAACCGAGGGGCCGTCACCGGCCGCTCAGAGCGGGCGGCACTGGCGGCCGGTCGGCGGACGCCGGGAGCAGGCGATGCTCTCGTCCATGCCCTGCACCAGGGGGCCGCACGCCGCCGTCTGCGCCTGCTCGGTGGCCGATTCCTCGGTGGCACCGGAGGCCGTGGCGGTCCGCTGCTCGCCCTGGAAGTCCACCGTGACGGTGCACTCGACCCGTTGAACCTCCAGCGTCGCGTACAGCAGGAAGGCGATGAATCCGACTATCACCAGGACGGTTACGAGTCGCGTGCGACTGGTCATGGAGAACGGAACCGGATGGGGGAGACGTCGATGTTCGCCCGGGGACGGCTTGGGGAATATCTGAACGGAAGGGGCGGGGCGGAAGAGCCTATGTGGATCAGCGGCGGGGGGGGGGAGCGGGTGTCACATCTTACGTCGCGACCGAGTCGCTGATCCACTTGAGGTACCCCGGATCCCCTTCCGCCACCGGCAGCGCGATGATCTCCGGCGTCTCGTAGGGGTGCAGCTCGCGGATGCGGGACATCAGGGCGGGAACTCGCGCGGCCGTGGTCTTCAGGTGGCAGTACCACTCGGCTGCCGTCTCCACCTCCCCCTGCCACCGATAGACGCTCGACACCGGCCCGACCACCTGCGCGCATGCCGCGAGCCGCTCCTCCACCAACCGTCCGCCGAGCCGGTGGGCTGACTCCCGATCCGGGAGGGTCGTCGTCACCTGGCGGCACTCGCTCACGGCCCGGGAAGGCCTGGCGTCTCGGCCGGGGCCTTACCGTCGTCCAGCGGAACGACGCCCAGCCGCCAGCCACTCTTGAAGACCACGGTGAGCCGGTGACTCTGCCGATCGGCGACGGCGTTGGCGACATCGGGCAGCGTGCGGGCGTACGTCACCGCGCTGTCGGCTGGAGCCTTCGCGAACTGCCGGGCGATCGCGATCGCCTGGGCCTGCTCCCTGCCGTAGCGGGCGATTTGATCGCCCGGCACCAGCCCGTTAGAACCGGAGACGCGGGAGAAATAGTCGTAGTTCCGGCAGGAAGAGAGCGCCAGCAGCAGCATCAGCGCAGCAGAGCCACGGATCATCGCAGGGCCTCGGGGTGGGTTCGGTACGCCACGCCCGAAGGTAATGCCGGGCGCCTCCGGCGGCGACGGGTTAGCTTACGCTTTTTCCCCACCGGGGCTCCTCATGAGCGGTCTCGCGAACATTCCCCATCCCCGCAACGAACCGGTGCTGAGCTACGCGCCGGGTACCCCGGAGCGATCGGCGCTCAAGACCGCGATGGGCGCCGTCGGCGGGCAGCAGATCGAGATCCCGGCCGTGGTGGCCGGCCGCGAGGTGCGGACGGGAAACACCCACGACATCGTCTCGCCGCATTGCCACCACCGGGTGCTCGCCAAGGTGCACCAGGCCGACCGCGCCACGATCGAGGCGGCGGCGAAGGCCGCGGTCGAGGCGCAGCGCGACTGGGGCCACTGGCGCTTCGAGGACCGTGCGGCCGTCTTCCTCAAGGCGGCCGATCTGCTCGCCACGGTCCACCGGCAGCTGGTCAACGCCGCCACCATGCTGGGGCAGAGCAAGACCGCCTATCAGGCCGAAATCGACAGCGCCTGCGAGCTGATCGACTTCCTCCGGTACAACGTGCACTTCGCGGAGCGGATCTACCGGGAGCAGCCGGAGTCCTCCCCCGGGATGTGGAACCGGATGGACTACCGCCCCCTGGAAGGATTCGTCTACGCCATCACGCCGTTCAACTTCACCGCCATCGGCGGCAATCTGCCGACCGCGCCGGCTCTCATGGGCAACGCGGTGGTCTGGAAGCCCTCGGCCACGGCGACGCTCAGCAACTGGCACATCTTCCGGCTGCTTCAGGAGGCCGGACTCCCCCCAGGCGTCATCAACTTCCTGCCGGGCGACTCGATCGAGGTGAGCCGGACCTTGCTGGCCGACCGGCATCTCGCGGGGATCCACTTCACCGGATCGACCCCGGTTTTCCAGAGCCTCTGGCGGACGGTCGGCGAGAATCTCGGCAAGTACACCGGGTACCCCAGGATCGTGGGGGAGACCGGCGGCAAGGACTTCATCGTGGCGCACTCCAGCGCCGACGTCGACGCCCTGGCGGTCGGCATGGTCCGGGGCGCGTACGAATACCAGGGCCAGAAGTGCAGCGCCGCCTCCCGGGCCTACGTCCCCGACACGCTCTGGCCCCAGGTGCGCGACCGGGTGACCGCCATGATCGGCGACATCCGGATGGGCGACGTCGCGGACTTCCGCAACTTCATGGGGGCGGTGATCGACCAGCGCGCCTTCGATCGCATCCGGAGCCATCTGGAGCGGGCGAAGCAGGATCCCGGTGTGCGGATCGTCGCCGGCGGCGGCACCGACGACTCGGTCGGCTGGTTCGTGGAGCCCACGCTGCTTCAGGTGGACGACCCGATGTACCGGACGATGTGCGAAGAGATCTTCGGACCGGTGTTGACGGTGCACGTCTATCCCGCCGCGAAGTGGTCCGAGACGCTCGCGCTGGTGGACCGGACCGGGCCGTACGCACTCACCGGCGCGATCTTCGCGCGGGACCGCGCCGCGGTCGCCGAGGCGGATCGCGCGCTGCGCTACGCCGCCGGCAACTATTACGTCAACGACAAGCCGACCGGCGCCGTGGTGGGCCAGCAGCCCTTCGGCGGCGGCCGGGCCAGCGGCACCAACGACAAAGCCGGATCGGTGCTGAACCTGCTCCGTTGGGTGTCGCCCCGGGCGATCAAGGAGACCTTCGCGCCGCCGAAGGACTATCGGTATCCGTTCATGGGGGAGGCGTGACGGCGG
>CAYPAE010000095.1:0-3062 GCA_964408595.1 uncultured Gemmatimonadaceae bacterium
CCCCATGTTCTCCACCATGGCTTCCCCAAATTCCGATGTCTTCAGCAGCGTCGCCCCGGGCATCAGCCGCTCGAAGTCGTAGGTCACCCGCTTCTGGCCGATGGTGCGCTCGAGCGAGGAGATGATGAGATCGGCGGCCTCGTTCCAGCCCAGGTAGCGGAACATCATCTCCCCCGAGAGAATGACGGAGCCCGGGTTCACCTTGTCCTGGCCGGCGTACTTGGGCGCGGTGCCGTGGGTGGCCTCGAAGACCGCGTGGCCGGTCTGGTAGTTGATGTTGGCGCCCGGGGCGATGCCGATCCCCCCGACCTGCGCGGCGAGCGCGTCGGAGATGTAGTCGCCGTTGAGGTTCAGCGTGGCGATGACGGAGTACTCCTTCGGCCGGGTGAGGATCTGCTGGAGGAAGGCGTCGGCGATCACGTCCTTGATGACGACGCCGCCCGGGAGCCGGCACCAGGGTCCGCCGTCGATCTCGACGGCCCCGAACTCCTCGACGGCCAGCTGGTAGCCCCAGTCGCGGAAGCCGCCCTCGGTGAACTTCATGATGTTGCCCTTGTGCACCAGCGTCACGCTCGACTGCTTCTGGGCGATGGCGTACTCGATCGCCGAGCGGATCAGCCGCTTGGAGCCCTCCTCCGATACCGGCTTGATGCCGATTGCGCTGCTGGCCGGAAACCGGATGGTTTGGGCGCCCATCTGACCCTGAAGGAAGTCGATGACGCGCCGCGCCTCGTCGCTCTTGGCCTTGTACTCGATTCCGGCGTAAATGTCCTCCGTGTTCTCGCGGAAGATCACCATGTTCACGTCCTGCGGCGCCTTCACCGGCGAGGGCACGCCCTCGAACCAGCGCACCGGGCGCACGCAGGCATACAGGTCGAGCTTCTGCCGCATTGCCACGTTGAGCGACCGGAACCCTCCGCCCACCGGCGTGGTGAGCGGGCCCTTGATGGCCACGAGGTTCCGCTCGATGGCGGCCAGCGTCTCGTCCGGTAGCCAGCTGTTGAGCCGGTCCTTCGCCTTCTCGCCGGCGAGCACCTCGAGCCACGCGATCCGGCGGCTGGCCCCGTACGCCCGTTCCACCGCCGCGTCGAACACCCGCCGGGAGGCTCGCCAGATGTCGGGGCCGGTGCCGTCGCCCTCGATGAACGGGATCACCGGTTTCGCGGGAACCCGAAGTCGTCCATCCTTCATGGTGATCGGCTCGCCGTCGGCGGGAGCCTGCGGGGTGGCGGAAGTCGGCGCGGTGGCGGGCATGGCTCGGATTCCTTCCAGGCCGGTGAGATGATGCAATCCGGACGAGAACCGACGCTCAATCTGGCCGGATCGACCGGCCCGGGCAACCGAGCCACAAGTGAGGCCGGCGGAGCCAATCGAGCGAGGGTAGCCGCCGCCGCCGCCGCGATCCACACGGCCCACGAGCACTGGATCCGCGGGTTCGAGGAGATCACCCGCCGGGCGCACGAGCGGTTCGAGCGGCGGGACTGGCGGGGCGCCCAGGCCGACGCGACCACGCGGCTCGCGCTCTACCGGATCCATCTCGACGGCGCGGTCGCCGACGTACGCGACATCCTGGAGGACGCCGTCCTCGAGCGCACGCTGTGGGCCGCGGTGAAGGCCCGCCACTCGGAGGGCCTCGCCGGCCGCCCCGACGCGGAGGTGGCGCAGACCTTCTTCAACTCGGTGACCCGCCGGATCTTCAGCACGGTGGGCGCCGACCCCGCCATCGAGTACCTCGACTCCTCAGAGCCCCCCGACGCGGCGCCGGACCCCGAGCTCATCGAGCACTACGCCTCACCCGCCGTGGACGCCGCCGTCGCCCGGAGGATCCTCGAGACCTACCGCTGGTCGGTGCCCTACGCCCAGCTCGACCGCGACGCCGAGCGCGTGGCTGCGATCGTCCGTGACCGGCTCGCCGAGAGCCCCGAGACCGGCCCGGTGACGATCGACATGCTCCGCCCCGTTTTCTTCCGGAACAAGGGCGCCTATCTGGTCGGCCGCGTCATCCGAGGCGGCCTGGTGCTGCCGATCGTGCTGCCGCTGATCCACGCCGAGCGCGGCATCGTGGTGGATGCGGTGCTCATGACCGAGAACGAGGCCAGCGTGGTCTTCGGCTTCAGCTGGTCGTACTTCCGGGTGGCCGCGCCGCGGCCGCGCGCGATGGTGGAGTTCCTCAGCTCGATCATGCCGCTCAAGCGGGTGGACGAGCTGTACACCGCCATCGGCTTCAACAAGCACGGCAAGACCGAGCTGTACCGGAGCCTCATGCAGGATCTCGAGCGGCCCGAGGCACGCTTCGCCTTCGCCGAGGGCGACGAGGGGATGGTGATGGCGGTCTTCACCCTGCCGTCGTTCAACACCGTCTTCAAGATCATCAAGGACAGCTTCGGCGCACCGAAGAACACCACCCGCCAGGCGGTGATGGACAAGTACCACTTCGTGTTCGTGCGCGACCGCGTCGGCCGGCTGGCCGACGCGCAGGAGTTCGAGCACCTGGAGTTCCCCCGCCGCTGCTTTCCCGACGACCTGTTGGACTACCTGCTCTCCGTCGCGGGCGCGACCGTGCGGGTCGAGGGCGACCGGGTGATCGTGCGGCAGCTCTACACCGAGCGCCGGGTCACCCCGCTCAACCTCTTCCTCCGCGAGGCGGACGAGGCCGCGGCGTGCGAGGCGGTGCTCGACTACGGCAACGCGATCAAGGACCTCGCGGCCGCCGACATTTTCACCGGGGACATGCTGCTCAAGAACTTCGGCGTGACCCGGCACGGCCGGGTGATCTGCTACGACTACGACGAGCTCTGCCTGCTCTCCGAGTGCCGCTTCCGCCGGCTACCGCAGCCTTCCTCCATCGAGGAGGAGTTCGCCGCCGAGCCCTGGTTCCACGTCGGCGAGATGGACGTCTTCCCGGAGGAGTTCCGCGCCTTCCTCGTCCCGCCCGGCCGGGTGCGCGACGCGTTCCTCGCCGCGCACGGCGACTTGCTCGACGTGGAGCTCTGGCAGGGCGTGCAGCGCCGGCTGGCCTCGGGCGAGGTGTTCGACGTGTTCCCCTACCGCCGCTCGGCGCG
>CAYPAE010000095.1:3162-7435 GCA_964408595.1 uncultured Gemmatimonadaceae bacterium
GCCGGCTGGCCTCGGGCGAGGTGTTCGACGTGTTCCCCTACCGCCGCTCGGCGCGTCTCAAGCGCGACCGCGACCGCTGATCCGCCGAAGAAACCGCCCGGCCAGCTGCTCCAGCCGCTCGTTCCCGTCCTCGCGCGCCTCTCCCAGAACCTGCTCCACTTCACCCCGCAGGGTCGGATCGCCCCAGTAGTAGCCCGTCGCGGCCTCGGCGCCGGGCGTGTCGCCCTGGTCCGCACCGCGGAGCAGCGCCCGCGCCGCGGCGAGCGGATAGCCGGGGTCGTCGCGCGGCGGAAGCGGATATCGCTCGGGGGCGGCACCGGCGTCCTCGTTGACGAAAGCGCGAGACATGGTCGGAGTATAGCTGACGGTTCGATAGGCCGCCTCGCGGACTCAGGGAGGCCGCGACCGCCAGTGACCAATGTCACCCTGAGCAAAGCGAAGGGGGGCCATGCTGCTATGGCCCCCCTCACTTCGTTCAGGGTGACACCTGGTGACACTCCGGGAACGGAGCGGTTCTATATGGTGAGTCCGCTCTGCAGCGTGAGCTGCACCCGCGAGCCGGCCGGCACCACTACGTCGCGGTCCTGCGTCTCCACCGCGCGCTGGGTCCCGACGGCACCGCCGATCACGCCGCCGATCACCGCGCCCTTGGTGTTGCCGCCGATCACCCGGCCGACGATGGCACCCGCGGCGGCGCCCGCGCCGACTTTCGCCACGTCGCCCGCGTTGGTCTTGCGGTCCTTGAGATGGCGGTCGAGCGCCTCCGCCGACGCGGTCAGCGCGTAGCTCCGGCCGCCGATGGCGACCTCGGTCGGCGTGAGCCTGAGCTTGCCGGTCTTGTCGCCCTTGTTCTCCGACTCACGGATCTCGGTGATCGTCATCGTCACCTTCGAGCCGGCCGGGATGATGACGCGGCCACGCGAGTCGGTCACGTTGGTGCTGACGGTCGTGGTGACGATCTCGCCCGCCTTGTTGCTGCGCGAGTTGATCTCCTGGTCCACCGCGGTCGGGATGATCGTGCCCGAGGCGAGCATGCGCGGGGTGGGCGCCGGCTTGGGCTTCGGCTTGGTTGCCACTGGCCTTGCGGGCGCGGCGGCAGAACGGTCGTCGAGGGCGGCCGAGGAGTCCACCGGCATGAGTTGCAGATCGCGGCTCAGGCTGTCCGCCGCAATGCTGTCCCGGCTCTCGCCGCCACAGGCCGCAAGAATAGTCACCGCCAAGATTGCCAGTCGCTTAGCCGCCATATCGCCTCCGGTACCGTGGGAATTGTCGAGCGATGGAAGGGGGGATTGGTACCGGGGATGGCAAGAGCGGGGCCAGCTTACGTCCCGAGACGCGGAGGTTCGGCCTAACTGCAGAAATGGTCAACTGATGCCGGTACGAGCCAAGAGCGCAATCGCCGCGGCGGCGAGGAGATCGAGATTGAGAAGGGTGGTGCGAACGGTGGGACCCGCCACTGGCGAACGCGGCTCCCGGCGACCAGATGGCGCGGAGCCACCTGGCCGGGAGCCTGCCCGATCAGCGGGAGTAGTACTCGACCACGAGCGAGATCTCGCAGATGACCGGGATCTGCTCGCGCTCGGGGATCTCGTTCACCCGGATGCTGCGCTTCTCGCGGTCGAGCGAGAGGTGCGCGGGCGGCCGGGCATTCTCCAGCGGTCCGAGGAAGGCCGCGAGATCGCGGCTCTTCGGCGTGAGCGCGACGACGTCGCCCGGCTGGAGCCGCCGCGAGGGGATCGTGCTGCGCCGGCCGTTCACCGTGAAGTGGCCGTGCGAGACCGCCTGGCGCGCCGCGAAGATGGTGCGGGCAAGCCCGGCCCGGAGCACCACCGCGTCGACCCGCATCTCGAGCAGCTGGAGCAGCGCGACGCCGGTGTGGCCCTCCTTCTGGGTGGCCTCGGCAAAGGTGTTCCGCAACTGGCGCTCGCTCACGTTGTATTGGGCGCGGAGCCGCTGCTTCTCCACCAGCTGCTTCTTGTACTCGCTCACCTTGCGCCGGGGCGTCGCGCCGTGCTGGCCGGGCGGCTCCGGGCGGCGCTCCATGATGCGGGTGGCCTTGGGGGTGAGCGGAATCCCGAGCTGTCGGGCGATCCTGACTTTGGGTCCACGCAGATTCACGGCTGGTCTCGTTTGTCTCGTCGTGCGATGATGAATAAGGCCCCAATAAAGAGACGGGGAATATCCCGCCCGGAGGGGCGTGGGTCAAGTCCAAGGGCACCACCGCGTGACCACCGTCACTCTGCGTATCCACCCGGGAATGTAGGTTCAGGGCCGTCGTCTTCCCTCACCTGGAAAGGTTCCGTATGACCACGCGCACCCCCCGGCTCCGACTCGCCGTCGCTGCCGCCATCGCCGCCGGCACTTTCGCTTGCGGCGGCTCCGACCGCACTCCGGGTGCCGCCGACTCCGCGGACACCGCCGCGGCCGCCGCCACCGGCGCGGCCGGGGACTCGGTGACCGTCCCGGAGGGGTTCCGGGCAACCGTCTTCGCCGACACCCTCGGTCAGGCCCGCCATATCACCACCCGGCCCAACGGTGACGTGTACGTCAACACCTGGCGGTCGCCCTACGACAGCACCCGGCGGGTGCCGCCCGGCGGGTTCCTGGTGGCTCTGCGCGATACCAATCACGACGGCACGGCCGACCAGATCCGGCGCTTCGGCGCCGAGAGCGGGAATGGAGGAACCGGCATCGCGTTCTTCAAGGACGCCCTGTACGCGGAAGCCGGTCCCAACATCCTGCGTTACCGGCTCAAGCCCGACGAGCTGGTGCCCGGCGCCGCACCCGACACCATAGTGGCCGGCCTCTCGATCGACGGCGGCCATGCCATGCATCCCTTTACCATCGACCCCGAGGGCAACCTCTTCGTGAACAGCGGGTCGAGCACCAACTCCTGCCAGGTGAAGGACCGCCAGCCGGGCTCGCCGGGGGAGCGGCCCTGCAAGGAGCTGGCGACCCGCGCGGGGATCTGGCGCTTCAGCGCCACCAAGACCGGGCAGCGGTTCGGTCCCGCCGCGCGCTACGCCACCGGGATCCGGAATGCCGGCGGCCTGGCCATCAATCCCGCCGATGGGGCGCTCTACGCCACCCAGCACGGCCGCGACCAGTTGGCCGAGAACTGGCCCAAGCTCTACGACTGGAAGGAGAGCGCGGAGCTGCCCGCCGAGGAGCTGCTCCAGGTGGTCAAGGGGGGCGACTACGGCTGGCCTTACTGCTATCACGACCCGAAGCTCGGGAAGCTGGTGCTGGCCCCGGAGTACGGTGGCGACGGCGAGAAGGTGGGGGAGTGCGCCGAGAAACTGGGCCCGGCGGCCGCCTTCCCGGCGCACTGGGCGCCCAACGCGCTCACCTTCTACACCGGGGACGCGTTTCCCGAGTTGTATCGCGGCGGGGCGTTCATCGGCTTCCACGGCTCCTGGAACCGGGCACCCGAGCCGCAGGAGGGATACGACGTCGTCTTCCAGCCGTTCTCCGGCGGCAAGCCGTCCGGCGAGTACCAGGTCTTCGCGGATGGGTTTGCCGGGCCAAGGAAGGAGCCTGGCATAGCCACGCATCGGCCGTCGGGCGTGACGGTGGGACCGGACGGGGCGCTCTACATCAGCGACGACAACGGTGGGCGGGTCTGGCGGGTGGTGCACGGCGGCGGTTGACCCGGCCTGGGCCCTGCGCCTCCTGGCCCCCGCGATCCCATCGGGTCGCGGGGGCCACTGCTTTTGGGGCCTGGAGGGGCCGGCAGGCCATCGTTTGCCGCTAGCAGTTCCATGCATATTAGGCACTGTTCCTGGCCACCATGCTCATTTCCTGCGCAGGTTCCGGAAGCCATGACTATGCCTTTCTGCACTTTCTGCAGAATTTCCATGACACTGAGTATTGCGCAACCCGGGACTACGAGGTACAATCTCGTAGGGCGCAACCGTGCGCCCCCCAGAACCCTCTAGCTCAGGATCCGACAGGTGATGACCAGACCCCCCCTCCTGCTCGCGCTCCAGGACGCCGTGCCGGCCGTCGTTCCGGCCGACACCGCCTGGATGCTGGTAGCCACCGCGCTGGTGCTGCTGATGACACCGGCCCTCGCGTTCTTCTACGGCGGCCTGGTCCGGTCCAAGAACTCGCTGAATACCATGATGATGAGCTTCGCCGCCCTGGGGGCGGTGGGCATCGTGTGGGCGCTCGCCGCGTACAGCCTCGCCTTCGCCGAAGGCGGCCCGCTGCTCGGCGGCACGGCGAACCTGTTCCTCAACGGTGTCGGCACCGAGGTGAAGGGACCCATCCC
>CAYPAE010000095.1:7445-7618 GCA_964408595.1 uncultured Gemmatimonadaceae bacterium
GCCATCATCACCGCGGCCCTCATCTCGGGCGCGGTGGTTGAGCGGATGCGGTTCGGGCCCTATCTCGCCTTCATCGTACTCTGGACCCTCTTCGTCTACGCGCCGATGGCGCACTGGGTCTGGGGCGGAGGCTGGCTCATGACCCGCGGCGTGCTCGACTTCGCCGGGGGCAC
>CAYPAE010000096.1:0-7561 GCA_964408595.1 uncultured Gemmatimonadaceae bacterium
AGCCGGCGCCGATTCGCGGCGATCCGCGAGACGCTCCTCGCCGGCGGCGTCCCGGCCGCGGCGCTCGACCGCGTCAAGTCTCCCGCGGGCCTCGATATCGGGGCGCACGCGCCGTCCGAGATCGCGGTCAGCATCATGGCCGAGATCGTCCAGCGGGTCCACGCGAGGCCCGACGCGTCCCGCACCCGCTCGCTTCCGGTGTCGGCCGGCGAGTCCCGGGACCCCGTCTGCGGGATGATGGTCGCCGTCGCGACCGCCCGCCACACCGCGAGCCATGGGGGTCACACCTACTACTTCTGTTGCGCCGGCTGTCGCGACCGGTTCCTCGGGAGCCCCGCGTCCTACACGGCGGTGGTGGAGGCGGGGACCGACGGGTGAGGCCGGAGATCAGGGCGACCCAGGACGCCATGGAGCGCCACGGCTACGTCGCGGACGCCGCGATCGCCACTGCGGTCTACCTGGCCCGCACCATGCCGAAGCCGCTTCTCGTCGAGGGCGACGCCGGCGTCGGCAAGACCGAGGTCGCCAAGGTGCTCGCGCAGATGCTGGGGGCCGAGCTGATCCGGCTGCAATGCTACGAGGGCCTGGACGTGAACACCGCCCTCTACGAATGGAACTACCAGCATCAGCTCCTCCGCCTCAAGATCTCCGAGCGCGACGCCGCGGACCCGGCGGCGCTCGAGCGCACCATCTTCGGCCGCGAGTTCCTGCTGGAGCGGCCGCTGCTCCGGGCGATTACCCGACCCGACGCGCCGCCGGTGCTGCTGATCGACGAGATCGACCGCGCCGACGACGGCTTCGAGGCCTTCCTGCTCGAGCTGCTGTCGGATTTCCAGGTCACCATCCCCGAGCTCGGCACCCTCCGGGCGGCGCACGTGCCGTACGTGGTGCTCACGTCCAATCGCACCCGCGAGATCGGCGACGCGCTCCGCCGCCGCTGCCTGTATCTCTACATCGAGCATCCGACCCTCGAGAAGGAGGTCAGGATCATCCAGGCCCGCGTGCCGGGAGTGGACGCGCGCCTCGCGGGGCAGATCGCCCGGTTCATGCAGTCGCTCCGCCGCCGCCGGCTGGCGAGGGCGCCCGGGGTGGCCGAGACGCTGGACTGGACGCGCGCCCTCATCTCCCTTCACCTCGACCACCTCGACGCCGAAGCCGTCGAGGCCACCCTGGGCTGCATCCTGAAGGATTCCGGCGACCTTCGGGCGCTCGGCGAGGCCGATCGCGCCGAGCTGGTGGCGGAGAGCGCGTGACCGAGCGCGGCCTCGTGGCCCACCTGGCGGCGTTCGCGGGTGCGCTCCGCGAGCGCGGCGTGGCCGTCGGGCTGGGCGAGGAGGTGGACGCTGCGGTGGCGCTCACCCTCGTGGATATCCTCGACCGCGACGAGGTCTCCACCGCGCTCAAGTGCGCGCTCAAGGTCCGGCGGGAGCACTGGCCGCTGTTCGACGAGCTCTTCGTCCGGTGGTGGAGCGAGCGCCGTCCATCGCCCCATGTCGAGCATCACACCAGACCGGCCACCGATCGCACCCTGCCTCGGGGTGGTGGCAAGGGAAGGGGCGGCTCCCTCGCCGGGGTCGAGGGCGCCGGGAGCGAGGCCGCAGCCGGCGAGCCAGGGTACAGCGCCGACGAGATGCTCCGGAAGAAGCCGTTCGAGGAAATGTCCGAGGAGGAGATCGCGGCCATGAAGCGGCTCCTCGCCCGGCTCTCGCGCCGCCTCGCGACTCGCCGGAGCCGCCGCCTCGTGCCCAGCCCCGGTCGCGGCCTCCCCGACCTGCGCCGGAGCCTTCGCCGCGCGGTGGGCACCGGTGGCGAGCTGCTCGCACTCGCGCGCCGGGAGCGGGCGATCGAGCACGCGCGGCTCGTCGTTCTGTGTGACACGAGCGGGTCGATGGACGCGCACGCGCGCTTCCTCCTCGCCTTCGTCCTGTCCCTGGGCTCGGCCGCCCACCGGGCGGAGCTCTTCGCCTTCAACACCACGCTCACCCGCATCACGCCGTTCCTGGCCGGCGCACGGGTGGAACTCTCGCTCGACCGGCTGTCGGCGGGAGTGCCGGACTGGTCGGGGGGCACCCGCATCGGCGAGTGCCTGGCGGCCTTCGTGGACCGATACCTCGACCGGGTCGTCCGCCGGGGCACGACGGTGGTCATCCTGAGCGACGGCCTCGATCGCGGTGATCCCGCGGTCCTGGCCGAGGCGATGCGGGCAATTCGGGCGCGGGCGCGGACGGTCGTCTGGCTCAATCCGCTGATGGGCGACGCGCGCTATCGGCCCCTCGCCCGCGGCATGGAGGCCGCGCTCCCCTTCGTCGATCATCTGGCCCCGGCTCACAATCTCGAATCGCTCGAGCATTTCCTCACGCTGGTTCCGGCCTGAAGGAGCCCGTCATGATCCCTGCCGCCTTCGACTATCTCGCTCCCACGACGCTCGACGAGGCGGTGGCGCTGCTCGACCGCCACGGCGAGCAGGCCAAGATCCTCGCCGGCGGCCAGAGTCTCCTTCCCCTGCTCAAGCTTCGCCTCGGCCGGGTCGGCCTCCTGGTGGACCTCGGCCGGGTGCCGGGACTCGAGTACATCAAGGAGGAGGGTGGCTTCCTCAGGATCGGCGCGGCGACGCGGGAATCGGCGCTCGAGCGCTCGGAGCTGGTGCGGTCGAAGTATCCGATCCTGGTGGATACCGCGGCCGTCATCGCCGATCCGCTGGTGCGGAACCGCGCGACCGTGGGAGGTAACCTCGCGCACGGGGACCCCGCCAACGACCACCCCGCCACCATGCTCGCGCTGGGCGCCACGGTGGTGGCCCGCGGACCGAAGGGCGAGCGCACCATTCCCATCGAGCAGTTCTTCACCGGGCTCTTTGCCACCGCTCTCGCGGCGAACGAGATCCTGACCGAAGTCAGGATCCCGGTGCCGCCGCCGGGGAGCGGGGGTGCCTATCTGAAGCTCGAGCGCAAGGTCGGGGACTTCGCCACCGCGGCGGCGGCGGTACAGCTCGTTCTGGGAAAGGGGGGCCGGATCGAGAAGGTGGGCATCGGCCTCACCGCCATGGGCGAAGTGCCGGTCAAGGCGGCCGACGCGGAAGCGTTCCTCCGAGGCAAGACTCCTGACCCGACGGTGGTGGCCGAGGCGGCTCGGCTGGCCGCCCGCGCCGCCAACCCGACGGTGGACCGTCGCGGGTCGGTCGAATACAAGCGGGAGATGGCTCGAGTTCTCACCGAACGGGCGCTGCGCCGGGCGATCGAACGCGCGGGAGGGAAGCTCTGATGTCCAGTCACACCATTCACCTGCGGGTGAACGGCGCGGCCCACGAGGCCGCCGTGGACTCCCGTCTGCTGCTGGTGCATCTCCTCCGCGAGGTGCTCCGGCTCACCGGCACCCACATCGGCTGCGACACGACCCATTGCGGCGCGTGCACGGTGCTGCTCGACGGGGAGCCCGTCAAGTCGTGCACCGTTCTGGCGGTTCAGGCCGACGGCCGGGAGGTCATGACGGTCGAAGGGCTGGAGCAGGGCGGCACGCTCGATCCCGTGCAGGAAGGATTCTGGCAGGAGCACGGCCTCCAATGCGGCTTCTGCACTCCCGGGATGCTGATGACGGCCTATGCGCTGCTCAAGCGCAACCCCGATCCGAGCGAGGGGGAGATCCGCGAGGCCATCTCCGGCAACCTGTGCCGCTGCACCGGCTACGTGAACATCGTGAAATCGATCCAGTATGCGGCCGCCAAGCGGCCCGCGGAGGTCTCATGAGCCCGAAGACATCGGCCGCGGTGTGCGGCATGGGCCACTCCATGAAGCGCAAGGAGGATCCCCGCTTCATCCGGGGGCAGGGACGCTACGTGGACGACATCCAGCTCCCGGGCATGCTCTACATGGACATCGTGCGCAGCCCCTATGCGCATGCGACGATCAAGGCGATCGACACCTCCGAGGCGCTCAAGGTCCCCGGCGTCCTCGCCGTGATCACCGGCCAGGATCTGGCCAAGTACAACCTGCACTGGATGCCGACCCTCATGTCGGACACCCAGATGGTGCTGCCCACCGACACCGTGATGTACCAGTCCCAGGAGGTGGCGGCGGTGATCGCCACCAGTCGCTATGCCGCCGCCGACGGGGTCGAGGCAGTGGAGGTGGACTACGAGCCGCTGCCGGTCGTGGTGGACCCGTTCAAGGCGCTCGAGCCCGGCGCGCCGGTGCTCCGCACCGACAAGAAGGGCAAGACGGACAATCACATCTTCCACTGGGAAGTGGGCGACCGAGCGGGCACGGAGCGCCACTTCGCCGCGGCCGACGTGCGGGTCAAGCAGGACATCTACATCCCGCGGATCCACGTCGCCTCGATCGAGACCTGCGGGTGCATCGCCGACTTCGACAAGGCGATGGGCAAGCTCACCGTCTACATGACGACCCAGGCCCCGCACGCGATCCGCACCGTCTTCGCCCTGGTGGCGGGGCACGTGGGGCTCTCGGAGGAGCGGATCCGCATCATCTCCCCCGATCTGGGCGGGGGCTTCGGCGGCAAGGTGCCGGTATATCCGGGGTACGTGATCGCGGTCGCCGCCTCGGTGCTGATCGGCAAGCCGGTCAAGTGGATCGAGGACCGGATGGAGAACCTCCAGGCCGATTCCTTCGCGCGGGACTATCACATGACCGCGGAGCTGGCGGCGCGGAAGGACGGGACGATCACCGGGCTCCGCATCAAGACCATCGCGGATCACGGCTATACCGACGCGGCGGCGAATCCCTCCAAGTTTCCCGCCGGCCTGTTCTCGATCTGCACCGGCTCCTACGACATCAAGCACGCCTTCACCGAGCTCGACGGCGTCTACACCAACAAGCCGCCGGGCGGGATAGCCTATCGCTGCTCCTTCCGCGTCACCGAGGCGGTGCACGCCATCGAGCGGATGGCCGACGTGCTGGCGCTCGAGCTCAAAATGGATCCGGCCGAGCTCCGGATGAAGAATTTCATCCCGCCCGAGAAGTTCCCCTACAAGTCGGCGCTCGGCTGGGAGTACGACAGCGGCAACTACGCCGCCGCGCTGGCGAAGGCGATGAAGATCATCGGCTACGCCGATCTCAGGCGGGAGCAGCTCGAGAAGCGGAAGCGCGGCGAGCTGATGGGCATCGGGATCTCGAGCTTCACCGAGATCGTCGGCGCCGGCCCCTCCAAGGACTTCGACATCCTGGGCATCAAGATGTTCGACTCGGCCGAGATCCGGGTGCATCCGACCGGCAAGGCGATCGCGCGCTTCGGCACGAAGTCGCAGGGGCAGGGACACGAGACCACCTACGCCCAGATCGTCGCCGAGGAGCTGGGGATTCCGGCGCAGGACATCGCCGTCGAGGAGGGCGATACCGACACCGCTCCCTACGGCCTCGGTACCTACGCCAGCCGCTCCACCCCGGTGGCGGGCGCCGCCGGGGCCATGGCGGCGCGCAAGATCCGCGACAAGGCGCGGAAGATCGCGGCGCATCTGCTCGAGGTGGCCGAGGAGGATCTCGAGTGGGAGCCAGGGAAGTTCTCGGTCAAGGGCGCGCCCCAGAAGTCGAAGACGATTCAGGAAATCGCCTTCGCCGCCTACACCAACCATCCGCCGGGGATGGAGGCCGGGCTGGAGGCGACGTCGTACTACGACCCGCCGAACCTGACCTTCCCCTTCGGCAGCTACATCTGCGTGGTGGACATCGACCGGGGCACGGGGATGGTGAAGATCCGCCGCTTCGTGGCGGTGGACGACTGCGGCAACATCATCAATCCGATGATCGTGGACGGCCAGATCCACGGCGGGCTCACGATGGGGATGGCGCCGGCGCTGCTGGAGGAGATCAGCTACGACGAGGAGGGCAACATCCAGGGCGGGAGCTTCATGGACTACCTCGTGCCCACCGCGATGGAGACGCCCCGGTGGGAGGTGGACAAGACGGTGACGCCGTCGCCGCACCACCCGCTCGGCGCCAAGGGCGTCGGCGAGTCGGCCACGGTCGGCGCCCCACCCGCCATCGCGAACGCGGTGGTGGATGCGCTCGCCCACCTGGGCGTGCGGCACATCGACATCCCGATCACACCCGAAAAGGTGTGGACCATCCTCAAGGAGAAAGGGGTCGCGGAGTAGCCGCTACGCAGGCGTCAGGGCTTCTCCCACGACTGGGTCGGGACGCCCGCGGGGACGGGCAGCGACTGGAGGTAGGTCACCAGCATCCAGATGGCGTCGGACGGCAGGGCGCCCCCGAACGCCGGCATTCCTTTGGGCCGCCCGTAGTAGATCGACTGATAGATCGCTTCGTCCGCGCCACCGTAGCGCCAGCGCCCGTCGGCCAGACTCGGGCCCACCCAGCCAACCGCGCCACCCCCGTGGCACCCATCGCAGTTCATCGAAACGAATAGTCCGGCTCCCGCCTCGGCGGTCTTCTTGTCACCCGTGTGAGGATTGCGAAGCGCCGCTCCCGTGGGCGGGAGGCCGCCGGCGGAGATGTGAGCTTCATATCGCACCGCGGGAGGAGCAGCCTGCTGCTGTTCCTGACGCTGCGCCGGTCCCTCGCCTTGGCCGCACGCTGCCGCCCCCAGCGCCAGAAGGGGCAACGCCGCAGCCAGTCGGTGTCCATGTCCTTTCATTCGATTTCTCCCGCCACGGTCAGGACGGTGTTGCGAGCCGCTACAGGGCGAAGATCCAAACCATCCCTCCCTGGCTGGTATGGCGTCCGATGTCTTTCATGAAATCGGCCGGGGGCCGGACGTCCGCCGGGTCGTCGGACCGGACGTCCCCCGAGAGGAGGAACCAGTCCCCGCCGATACCGGCGTAGATGGCCACGTACTGCTTGCCGTCGGGACCGCGATACGTGATCGGGTTGCCCACCACGCCCGAGCCCACCTTGAATTTCCAGAGCATCTTGCCCGTCTTCGCATCGGACGCCTTGAACCATCCGTCCAGGGTGCCATGGAACACCACGTCGCCGGCCGTGACCAGGGCACCGCTCCACGCGGGGTATGGCTCCTTCGCCTCCCACACCTTCTTCCCGCTCGCCGCGTCCCAGGCCATGAAGGCTCCCAGGTGTTCGCCCGCGGGGCCGGCGTAGTACGGGCTGCCTACTCCGATGAACGGCGTCCCGGCGACCCGAGCCACGGCGACAGCCTGGAAATCCATGCACATGTTGTTGGTGGAGGTGTAGAAGAGCCCGGTGCGCGGCGAGTAGGCGGCCGGTGACGCCGGGCTCTTCGCGCCTTCCAGGCTGGGGCAGATCCCCTTGACGTTCCCCTTCGACACGCCGGTCAATTTGGTGGAATCGAGCACCGGACGACCGCTCGCGAGATCTACCCGCTTGGCCCAGGTGACGTCCGCGAAGGGCTGGGCCTGGAGCACCTCACCGGTGGCGCGGTCGAGGGTGTACTGGAAGCCGTTCTTGTTGAAGGTGACCATGACCTTCCGCGGCCGGCCCCCGATCGGCAGGTCGACCAGGATCAACTCCGTCGCCGCGTCGTAGTCCCAGTTGTCGTTCGGGGTGAACTGGTAGGCCCATACCAGCGAGCCGTCACCCGGCCGGCGGGCCAGGACGCTCGAGGTCCACTTGTT
>CAYPAE010000097.1:0-7545 GCA_964408595.1 uncultured Gemmatimonadaceae bacterium
TCGAGCGTGGCGCGCGCGTCCGGATCGGCGACCGGAACGACCACCTCGACCCGCATGCGCAGGTTCCGCGGCCGCCAGTCGGCCGAGCCGATGTAGTACTCGTCCTCACCGCCGTTGCCGAAGTGATAGATCCGGGCGTGCTCCAGGAACCGTCCCAGGCGGCTCACGACGCGGATCCGCTCGGAGTGTCCTGGCACGCCTGGCCTGAGTGTGCAGAGCCCGCGCACGATCAGCTCGATCGCCACGCCGGCGCGCGAGGCGCGGTAGAGGGCCTGAACCACCTCGGTGTCCGCGACCCCGTTGAGCTTCGCGCGGATCCGGGCCGGGCGCCCGGCACGGGCGTGCTCGCTCTCCCGCTCGATCCGCTCCAGCAGCCACGGCAGCAGCCCCTCCGGGGCGACGGCGATCCGACGGAACGATCCGGCCGGCGCGCGGCTCGAGCCGGTGAGCTGATTGAAGAGGTCGTGCACGTCGGCGCCGATGTCGGGATCGGAGGAGAAGAGCGAGAGATCGGTGTAGACCTTCGCCGTCGCGGCGTTGTAGTTCCCGGTCCCGATGTGGACGTAGCGGCGCAGGCCGTCGTCTTCCCGCCGGAGCACCAGACCCACCTTCGCGTGGTTCTTGAGTCCCACCACGCCGTACACCACCGTGGCGCCCGCCTCCTCCAGCCGCCGCACCCATCCGACGTTGCGGGTCTCGTCGAACCGCGCCTTCAGCTCGACGAAGAGGGCGACCTCCTTCTTCCGCTCGAGGGCGCGCGTCAACGCCTCCACGATCGGGGATCGTTCTCCCACCCGGTAGAGCGTGAGCCGGATCGCCACTACGGCCGGATCGTCGGCCGCGTCGGAGAAGAACCGCGCCGTGCTGTCGGCGAATCGCTCGTAGGGATGGTAGACCAGGGCGTCCCGCTGCCGGAGCATGCTCCACAGCTCGCGATCGGCCGGCCAGGGATTGCGACCCTCGAACGCCGCGAAGCGGCCGTTGGGGACCGGCGCGCCCATCAGCTCCCGCAGGGCGCGGAGGTCGAGCATGCCGTCGATCTCGACCAGGTCCTGCTCCCGCACGGCGCCCGCGTCGGCCCCGCGCTCGAAGCGCAGCTCCCAGAGCAGCCGCTCCCGCAGCGGCGGCGGCATCGCCCGTTCCACCTCGACCCGCACGATCGCGTTGAGCGACCGGCGCCCCACCGACTCCTCGATCGCCTGCAGCAGATTTCCCGCGTCTTCGTCGGAGAGGTCCAGCTCCGCGGCCCGCGTGAGGCGGAAGAGCCACGCCCCCTCGATCTGCCGGTCGGGGTAGACCAGACGGAGATTGGCGCGCACCACGTCTTCCAGGGGGATGAGGTCGCTCGAGTCGGGAATCGGCAGGAAGCGCGGAATCCGCTCCGGCAGCCGCAGGTAGGCGAAGTGCAGCGGCCCGGTGCGGCTGTCCTGCAGCACCACCGCGAGAAGCGGCGTGAGGTGCGGCATCACCGGCACCGGGAACCCCGGGCTCGATGTGATCGCCCACGGCGTCAGCAGCGGGAAGATCTCCCGCTGGAACTGCGCCTCGAGCAAGGCGCGGCTCGTCGGCGTCAGCTCCCGCCAGTCCCGGAGGCGGATCCCGGCCCCGGCCAGGGTGGTCAGGCATGCGGCGAGGGCCCGGTCCTGTCGGGCGAGCAGCGTCCGCACCCGGATGCCGATCGCCTCGAGCAGCCCCTCGTCTTTCTCCTCCCCCTTTGCCTTGAGCGCGCCGACATTCACCATGTAGAACTCGTCGAGGTTCGCGCTCACGATCGCCAGGAAGTTGAGCCGCTCGAGCAGCGGAGTGGCGGGATCCTCGGCCATCGCCAGCACGCGGCTCTGGAACTCCAGCGTGCTGAGATCGGCGTCGAGCAGGAGTTGCGCCTCGTCGGGGGCGACCGGCGGCGGTGCCGACGGCCGGGAGCGCCGCACCCGCCCCCCGGGCTCGCCGGAGCGGAACAGGTCCGACCGCGTCGCCACCGCGAGCGCCGCGAGCGTGTCCGGATCCTGAAGCCCGACCGATCCGGCGCGCCCGGTGACTTCCGGGAGCTGCAGCCACTCGATGCCGTCCGCCAGCTCCCCGTCGAGCCGGAGGCGGCGGACGACCCAGACCTCCTGCAGCCGTCCGGCCGCGCCCCGCCCGCTGGCGGTGCCGAGCAGTGCGAGGTCGCCCACCGCGCTCCCGAACGTCGCGCGCAGCAGGTGGCGCGAAGCGGCCTCCCCCTGGCCATCGGCGATCGGCAGCGTCAACTCATCGCCCTTGCGCTGGAACGCGACGGCGCCGCCGTCGAGCGCGAGCAGCGTCACCGCGCGGCCGGTGCCCAGCGAGCGCGCCAGGGCCTCCCCTTCGAGCGTGGCCACCATCCGCTGGGCCCGCGCCAGCTTGCTCTCGAGGATCGATCGCGTTCCCGAGACCGTCCGCATCACCGCGGCCACCTCGGCCAGATCGGGCTTCCCCGACCGCCGCCGGCGCAGCCTGAGCTCCTGAAACTCGCGGGAAAGCCGGTCGTGGCGCACCGTCACGGCGTCGTACACGAGCTCGTAGCGGGCGCTCCACGGCCATCGCCCCGCGACGACGCGCGTCGTGCGCTCGACCTCGAGCTCGGCGAGCGGCTCGAGCACCGCCGGATCCACCAGGCCGCGCAGCCGTCGGGCGACCTCGCTCTCGCCCCGCAGCGCGGCCAGCAGGTCGAGCTCGGACACCGGCGAGGCGAAGCTCTGCCGCGGCGCGGCCAGCGTCACGGTCAGCACCCGGCGGTCGTCGGCGCCGAGCCGGAATCGGCAGGTCACTCCGCGGCGCGCCAGCGAGCCGTCGGCGGTGTCGTAGTAGATGTCGCGGTGGAAGCCTTGGTGGGTCAGCCTCAGCTGGAGACCGAGCGGTGGCGGCGAGGCGATCAGCTCCCGCAGGAGCTCGGGCGAGGCGACGTCCCACTTCACCTCGGCCGAAGCCGCATGGCTCATTCCAGCCGGTCCCCCAGCTCGCGCCGAGCCTCGCCGACTCGCGCGCGGATCCCGCTCTCGATACGGGAGATCCCGGCGGTGAACGCGGTGTCGCGCCGGACCCGATCGAAGAGCCCGGACTCGAGGTGCCAATAGTGCACCATCGGGGAGATATCGGCCGCCTTCTGGAGCCACGCCACGGAGCCCGCGGCGTCACCCAGCCACGCCCGGTAGCCGGCGAGGGCGGCGAACTGCGGCACGATCGCGTACTCGCCTCGGTTCAGCAGCGCGGCGAGCGAGTCGGCCAGGGCCTGCCCCTCGGCCGTGCGGCCGACCGCGTGGAGACAGATCGCCTTGGTGGCGAGCCACGGCCCCAGCCCGAGCGTGGCGCACGCCGCGGCGTCGCCCTTCAACAGGAGGGCATTGCCTTGGAGCATCTCGGCGACCTGGTCCTTCGGGTCGAAGGCGCGGGCGCGACGGGCCTCCTCGAGCGCGAGGTCGTACTGCCGGGCACCGAGGGCGATCGCGATGGCGGAGTGGCGAACCCCGGTCGAGAGCGGGTCGAGGGCGAGCGCCCGCTGCGCCTGTTGCAGGGCCGCGTCCCACCGCCCCATGTGCTCCAGGGCGTGCGCCACCGACATGTAGACCTCGACCGATCCCGGCCTCAGCTGCCGTGCGTCCCGCAGCGTCCGCAGGACCTCCTGGTGGGGCGCCAGACTGACGAGCAGCGCGTCGGAGCGGGCCAGGTGCGCCTCCGCGAGGGCCGGATCGAGCTCCACCGCGCGATTGGCGAGCGCCAACGCCCGCGCGATGGCAACGTACGGATTCACCCCGCCCGGGAAGCCGTACACCACGTGCAGCAGATACGCCGACGAGAGGCCGGCGTACGCGGGGGCGTACCCCGAGTCGGCGCGAATCGCATCCCTGAACGCGCGCGTCGCTCCTTCCACCGCGTCCGGGTAACGGCGCTCCAGCATGTGGCGGCCCAGGAGCAGCGCGTCGAACGCCGCGCTCTCGGTCGGCATGGCGCTCGGCGCCATCGGACGGACCCCGCGGATGCTCGTCAGGAGCTCCCCGCTCACCTTCCGGGCGATCTCCTCCTGCACCCGGAAGCTGTCGGCGAGATCACCCTCGAAGCTGCCGGACCACAGGTGGGCGTCGCTGGCCGCCTCGATCAGCTCCGCCGTGACCCGCACTCGGGTCCCCTGGCGGCGCACCGACCCCTCGACGATGTGCCGGACGCCGAGAGTTTCGGCGATCTGCGGCAGCGTGAGGGGGCTGCCTTTGAGGGCATGGACCGATGTCCGGGATATCACCTTCAGGCTCTCGACCTGGGCCAGCTGGCTGATGATCTCGTCGGTGTTGCCCTCGCCGAGGTAGTCGTCGCCCGAGCCGCCACGCAGGTTGGTGAACGGCAGAACCGCCACCGACGCCGAATAGGGGCCGGTCGGCCCCGGGGCGCGCCCTCCACCCCCCCGCTGCCGGTACGCGAACATGACACCCACCAGCACGATGGCGAGTACCGCGGCGGGTACGATCCAGCGGCCGGCGGCCGCCAGGAGTCCGTCGCTCTCCAGCACCGGGTCGGCCGTGGACAGGCGCGGCACGGGCGTGGAGAGGCGGGGCAGCTCGCTGAGCGCGCCCCGGAGATCCTCGGCGAGCTCGCCCGCCGTCTGATAGCGCTCCTCCGGCTGCTTCATGAGACAGCGGCGGACGATGGCGATGATGTTCTGGGGGACGTCGGGGCGGGAGAGGTGGATCAGCGGGGGGTCGATGGTGAGCTGCTGGGTCAGCACGCTCTTGAGGCTGGGCCCGCTGAAGGCCATTCGCCCGGCGAGCATCTCGTACAGCACGCAGCCGAGGCTGTAGATGTCGCTGCGCCCGTCCACCGGCGAGGCGGCGGTCGCCTGTTCCGGGCTCATGTACGCCGCCGTCCCGATCGGGAAGCCGACACCGGTCAGCGTGGCGCCGCCGGCGAGGCCGATCGCGCGGGCGATCCCGAAGTCGGCGACCAGGGCGTGGCCGTTGGAGACCAGGATGTTTTCCGGCTTGATGTCTCGGTGCACCACGCTGCGGCGGTGGGCGTACTCCAGCGCGTCCGCCACCTCCCAGGCGATCGTCACCGCCTCGGTCGTGGAAAGACGCGAGTTCGCCATCAGCCGGTCCCGGAGCGACTCCCCCTCGACGAACGGCATGACGGCGTAGAGCAGGTTGCGCGCCTCGCCCGAATCGAGCAGGGGCACGATGTGCGGGTGCTGCAGCTGGGCGGTGATCCGGATCTCGCGCAGAAACCGCTCGGCACCGACGGCGGTGGCGATCTCCGGATCGAGCACCTTGATCGCGACCTGCCGCTCGTAGCGGCGGTCTCGCGCCAGGTACACGAAGGCCATCCCCCCGCGGCCGATCTCCCGCTCGACGATGTAGCGGTCGCCCAGGACCTGCTGGATCTGGTCGAGGAGATCGTTCACGCGGGCCGGTGATTACCTCGTCTCGACTCCGGTAGCTCGCTGGCCCAGGCGGGTCCGCAATTCGCCGGTGAGGACCGGCGCCGGCACACTCTTCCTGAGCCTCACGCGGTACTCCAGCACCGCGCTCCCGGCGGCGTCCCGCTGGGTCCCGGAGAACTTCCACTCCTTTACCTGGGTGGCGAGGACCGCCTCGATCTGCGGCCGTGCGCCCTCCGGGTCGGGGCTCTGCACGCGGACCAGGGTTTCGAGCGGTTTGGGCGGCTTCGGCGCTCCCGAGTTCGCCCCTTCGCCGACCCGGCGGCGGGCCCGCGAGGCCAGCGCCTGAAGCTGCTCGGGCGACATGGACTTCAGGATCTCGCGGTCGAGCTGGGCGACGAAGGCTCCCGTCCGGTTGGCCAGCGCGAGCGACCGCTCGAGCCGGCGCGCCGCGCGGGGGCCCTCCAGGAGGGACGGCGCACGCCCGAAGTCCGTGTACCAGAAGACCACCACGAGGACGTTGAAGAGGAACGACATCACCGCCGCGGCCGACATCACCTGCACCCCCGCCGCGAGCCCGACGCCGATCGCGAGGAAGATGTACACCGCGTCCTTGGTGTCGCGCAGCGTGTTGCGGAAGCTGACCGCGGCCACGATCCCGCCGAGGCTGAACGCGAGGGCGATGCTGTTCTTCACCAGCAGCACCACGCCCGCGACCACGATCGGCAGGATGATCAGCGTCTGCACCACCGACTGGCGGAACCCCTTCTTCTGCCGGGTCAGGATGTAGACCCAGCTCACCGGCAGCATGAGGAGGAAGGCGCCGAGCATGCAGAGCGCGGTGGTGACGGCGAGCGCGACCGGAGGGGCCAGGGCCGGCGCCGAGGCGCCCAGGGCCTCGAGCAGAGGGTCGGCCTGGGGGGTGGTCGTGTTGATGGCGTCGAGGCGCTCGGCGGAGAATACCGCCGCCAGGCCGGGAAAGACCTGCCAGGCCAGCGCTGTGCCCGAGGCGAGCAGCACGTAGTAGGCAGCAACCCGGACGACCGGATCTTCGCTGATCCGTGCCAGGGGCCGGCGGCCGCCATCCGTCACGTCCCACCTCCTCCGGCGATTGGCGATGCTGGGTGCTCGAAAGATGGACCGGTCGCGGGGGCAGTCAAGGTGCCCGCCATTGGCAAACCTTGTTCCGTGCGTGAGATTAAGACATTCCAGACCCCGACATCCCGCATGAGTGACCCCAGGCTTTTTGATCCGCGCCCGCTCACGTCGCCGACCGGCGGTGGGCCCACCGGCGAGCCCCTTCCGGACGATCTGGCCCTCGAGGCGGCGGGGCGGCTCCGCATCGCCTGTCTTGTCTTCAGCGCGCTGTGGGTGATCCTGCTGGTCGTGAATCACCTGGTCGCCCCCTACCTGGGCCTTCCCGCCGACCAGGTGATCCAATGGCCCCTGATTGCGGACATGCTCGCGGTCAGCTCCCTCGCGCTCTCCCTGGTGGTGTACCGGGTCGCCCCGCGGGCCGCGGGCATCGGCGGCCGGTTGTTCACCGTCGCGATCGCCTACGAAGTCGCAATGGCGTTCGCGATCGCTGTCATCAACCAGTGGCAGCCACTGGTCCTCGCGGGACGGCTCTCCTGGCTCGTCGTCCTGATCCTGATTTTCCCCTCCCTCGTCCCGGCCCCGCCGCGCACGGTGCTCCTCGGCTCGCTCCTCGCGGCCTCGATGGACCCGGTGGGGTTGCTGATCGCCCAGGCCCGAGGACTCGAGCTCCCTCCGACGGGTCTTCTGGTGTGGACCTACCTGCCCAACTACATCTGCGCCGGTCTGGCCGTGGTGCCCTCGAAGATCATCACCCATCTGGGGCGCAAGGTCAGCCGCGCTCGCCAGTTGGGGAGCTACCGCCTGGTCGAGCGGATCGGCCGCGGCGGCATGGGTGAGGTCTGGAAAGCGGAGCACCAGCTCTTCGCCCGGCCGGCGGCGATCAAGCTCATCGCCGGGCATATGATGCTGGAGGGATCGGGCCGCATCGCGGAGGAGCGCTTCCGGCGGGAAGCCGAGGCCGCCGCAGGACTGCGATCGCCGCACACGATCCAGCTCTACGATTTCGGCATCACCCGCGACCGCCGGCTCTACTACGTCATGGAGCTGCTCGAGGGAAGCGACCT
>CAYPAE010000098.1:0-2768 GCA_964408595.1 uncultured Gemmatimonadaceae bacterium
TCACGGCGCCCTCATGGATGCCGCTCGACCTCTCCGGCGTGTACACCGATGTCAGCGTCGCCGGCGCGCGGGGCCCGATCTCGGTCGAGACAGTCCAGGGCGACGTGGGTGTCGAAGGGGGAGCTGGACTGGTGTCGCTTCAGTCGGTGCAGGGGAGCGTGAGCCTCAGCGGCGCGAAGGGACGCCTCGAGGTGCACTCGGTGAACGAGAGCGTGAGCGTCAGCAACAGCTCGGGCGAGGTGACCGCGGAGACGGTGAACGGCGACATCACCCTGAGCCGGGTGGACGCGACCAGCGTGACGGCGAGCTCGGTGAACGGCGAGCTGGAGTATGACGGCACCATCAGAAACGGCGGGCGCTACGCCTTCTCCACTCACAATGGGGACGTCACCGTCAGCGTCCCGGAAGGCAGCAATGCCGCCGTGTCGGTCTCGACCTTCAACGGGGAGTTCGCGTCGGAGTTCCCGGTGACGCTCACCGAGACCCGCAAGGGAAAGCGCTTCAGCTTCACCCTCGGCTCGGGGAGCGCCCAGGTGACCCTGGAGTCGTTCCAGGGCACGATCCAACTGGTTCGGCCGGGGACTCTGCGCGCCCGCGAGGACTCGAGGCCCGAATGAGGCAGCGGTAACCTCGGTCCCCAATGAAAAGCGCCCTCGACCGCAGGGCGCTTCTCTAGTCACAGCTCCGGTATCGCCTCAGGGCGTGAGCGCAATCTCGTCGGTGGCGATCGCGGCGTGGTCGATCACCAGCGCGACCCTGCGGTTCTCGATCCCCTCCTCACCCGGTCCCTTGGCGCCCGGCACGACCTGGCGGTTCTTGACCTCGCCGTAGCTCACCGCCTTGAGGTGGTCGGCGCCGAACCCGCCCGCGGTCGCGAGGTATTCCTTGACCGCCTCGGCGCGACGGCGGCCGAGCTGCAGGTTGTAGGCGGCGCTGCCCGACGGGTCGGTGAAGCCCTCGACCGTCACCAGCGCGCCGGGGTAGTACTCCGTGACGACCGCGGCGAACCGGTCGAGCACCGGGCGGTCGGCCTCACGCAGCTCGTTGCTGTCGTACCCGAAGTAAACCGGGACGTTGAACTTCAGCATCCCGCGCACCTTCTCGATGCTCACGGTGTACTCGCTGCGGAACGCCTGCAGCTCCTGCTCGAGGGCGTCGATCCGGGCGGTCTGCTGGGCGAGCGCCTGATTGGTGGAGTCGAGCCGGCCCGCGACCGCCTGGTCGCCCGACTGCATCTCCTGCCGAAGCTTCGCCACTTCGCTGTCGAAATCCGTCTGCTTCACCTTCGCAGCGCATCCGGCCAGTCCGAGCACCATCGCGAGCGCACCGACTGTCATCGCTGTCCGGCGGCCCTGACGAGTAAGCATCGGCTCCCCCTTTTCGCTTGGCTGATGATCCCGGCAGACGCGGCTGGCGTGCGGACCCTTCCAAGGCCCCCAGTCGATGAGATCGTCTGCGGATGGTGAACGGAGAAACGGCGGCGTAATATGCCCGCCCCGCCCCGAATCGGCTGTGACCCACCTCACTTGAGCTCGAGCAGCTCCACGTCGAAGACCAGGGTCGCCCCGGCGGGGATGACCGGCGGGCTCCCCATGGGGCCGTATCCCAGCTCGGGCGGAATCACCAGCTTGCGACGTCCTCCCACCTTCATTCCGGCCACCCCCTCATCCCACCCGGCGATCACCTGGCCCCCGCCCAGAGGGAAGGAGAACGGCTGTCCCCCGTCCCGGCTGCTGTCGAACTTGGTTCCGTCCGTCAGCCATCCGGTGTAGTGGACGACCGCGACCTGGCCCGGCGAGGCCTCGGGGCCAGTGCCGGTGACGACGTCCTGGTACTGCAGTCCGGACGCGGTCTTGGTGAGGGCGGCCGAGTCGATCTCGAAGCCGGCGCTCGCCGCGCTCCCCTTGGACTCGCCGCCACTGGCGCAGGCTGAAAAGAAGAGCGCGAAGAGAGCCACGCTTGAGCGACGCATGGTGAACCTCGGTGAGTCTGGTGGATCGGTTCCAGCGAGGAATCCGGCTACGACAAAGCCGACCGGGTGAGGTCGGCTCTGTGCCCATCGGGACGGCGGGATTTGAACCCGCGACCCCTGCAACCCCATTGCAGTGCGCTACCGGGCTGCGCCACGTCCCGTCATGCGGGACGGAATTGTAGTTGGGCCGCCTGCAACGCGGTAGGTCCCTGGGAGGGCTCGCGGTCCACCAGAGACATCTGTGTCTCGCCCGCCCCCGAGTGTCGCAATGTGACCGATCCCACCTGGCGTCCCGCGGCCCTTCCCCAACACTCGGTTGCGTCTTCCGCCGCCTGGTGACCGGGAGGCTCAGGAATGCCCTGGCAAGGGAACCGAGCCGTCCGGCCCGGCATTTGCTCGTAAGGAGGCATGCAGTGTTCCGGAGACCAACCGAGGAGCGGGTTATGAGCCTAGATGACGGGCGCCCCTGGGAAGGAGAAGGAGATCTGCCCTGGGACACGCCGGACGCGGAATGGGAGCCCGCCGATGACGAGGCGTGGCGGGGGGATCTCCATCTGGACGATTGGCCTGAGAGCCTGGCAGGCCCGGAATACTGGCTCTACAAGAATCAGGGCGACGACGAGTAGTCCGGAGCGAGCCGGACATACTGACTGAGAGGGACCGGCGAAGCGCCGGTCCCTCTCCGGTTTTTCCCACCCTCGAAACAATCCCCAAACGACGTCTGCTAACTGCCTCTCACCGGGCGAAGATAGGCACCCAGGAGCAGAGGATCGGAGGCGTCACCGGCGCCCCCCGT
>CAYPAE010000098.1:2778-7489 GCA_964408595.1 uncultured Gemmatimonadaceae bacterium
GGTCCCTGTCCCGTTTTTCCCACCCCAGCAACAATCCCGAAACCATGCTGCCAACTGCCTGTCACCGGGCGAAGATAGGCACAGGATTGATCGAGGGCGTCACCGGCGCCCCCCGTTCCACACCGCCATCCCGACCCCGCCAAGAATCGCCGCGCCGCCGAGCGCGGTCGCCCACCCCACGCTCTCGCCCAGAAAAGCCACGCCCAGCCCGACCGCCACCAGCGGCGTGATGAGCGGAATGAGCAGCACCCGGGTCACGTCGATGTGCCGGATCAGCCAGTAGTACGCCAGGAACGCGATCACCGAGCCGACGATCGTCAGGTAGGCGAGGGAGATCACCGCCGAGGGCGTCCAGTCGAAGAGAAGCGGATTCCCCTCGAGCGCGACTCCCGCCGCGAGAAGCGGGATCGATCCCGCCGCCATCTGCACGCCGGCGAGCACGGCCGGATCGATGTGCGTGCCCTTCGCCTTCACCAGCACGCCGGCCTGCGCTCCCGCGAGCGATGCCACCATCACGCCGGCGCTGGCCCAAGCCGCCAATCGACTGTTCCCACCGAGCTCGGCGCCGAACACGATGGCGAGACCGAGCGCGCCGAGCACCACGCCCCACACCTTGTGCGGCGTCATGGGCTCAGCAGCGAGCGCCCGGTGGGCGAGCGGCAACCCGAAGAGCGGGATCGTCGCGTTGAGCACCGCCGCGAGCCCCGACGAGATGTGGAGTTCCGCCCAGAACACCAGGGCGTAGTTGATGGTGATGGTGAGAAATCCGGTCCACACCAGCAGGCGCCAGTCGCGGCCGGCCCAGGGCAACCGGAGCCCGCGCGCCACCACGATCGCGTAGAGGATCAGCGCGGCGAGCGCGAAGCGAATCCCCGCGAAGCTGATCGGCGGCAGATCCCTGAGGCCGACCTTGATCGCGAGCCAGGTGGATCCCCAGATGGCACACAGTCCGGCAAATGCGGCGATGGCCTTCAGCCCACCGTTCACCGGCGAAACCGGCGGAGGAGAGACTCGGAGACGCGGCCCACCCAGCAGCCTCCCGCGGCCCGCGGCACCCGTCGAAGGGTGTGCGGGGCTCTCTTTCAGGGGCAGGTTGCTCGTGGCCATGATGCTCTCCGTGTGCAATTCATTGATTGCACAATATTGCTGTTGACTTGTATGATGTCAAATTGCATATTGTCACTATGACAATGTGGAACCCAGCCCTCGCGGCCGACGCCGAGCCCAAGTACCAGGCTCTCCTCGACGCGCTCCAGCGCGACGTCGACTCCGGCATCCTCACTCCCGGCACTCGCCTCCCCACCCAGCGCGATCTCGCCCAGCGCCTCGGCGTAGCGATCGGAACGGTGGGGCGCGCATATGCGGTTGCAGAGCAGCGCGGGATCGTGAGCGGCGAGGTGGGACGGGGGACGTTCGTGCGGGGGCCGGAGCCCGGCGTCGAGCAGGGCGCGGTGGAGGGAGACGATCCCGAGGTCATCGACCTCAGCAAGAGCCGGCTGGTCCGGGACCCCCGCGTCGGGTCGGTCGCGGACGTCCTTCAGGCACTCGCCCGCCGGCCCGACCTCGACCGGCTGATGGACTTCTATCAACCGGCCCCCGGGATGGCGCGGCATCGCGAGATGGGCGCCCGCTGGATTCGGCGCAGCGGCCTCGCGGTGCCGTTCGAGCGGGTGATCATCACCAGCGGCGCTCAGCACGGCGCCGCCACGGTGTTGGCCTCGCTGGCGAAGCCGGGCGACCTGGTGCTCACCGAGCACGTCACCTACACCGGCATAAAGGCGATCGCGAGCCTGCTGCACCTGCGGCTTCGCGGCCTGCCCCTCGACGGCGACGGCTTGATCCCGGAGGCGTTCGAGGCGGCGTGCCGGGAGAGCGCTCCCCGGGCGCTCTACTGCATGCCGACGCTGCAGAATCCCACGGCTCGAACGATGCCGCTCGGGCGGCGGCAGGCGCTCGCCGAGATCGCCGCGCGGTACGACGTCGCGCTGATCGAGGACGACGTCTACGGTTTCCTTCCCGACGCGCCCCTCCCGCCGCTCGCCGCCATCGCTCCCGCCCACTCCTACTACATCACCAGCACGTCGAAGAGCATGGCGCCCGGGCTACGGGTGGGATACGTCGTGGCCCCCGAGTCGCGGGTGGACCGGGTCGCGGGGGTGATCCGGGCGAGCACCTGGCTCATCGCGCCGCTGCTCGCCGAATTGGCGAGCGAGTGGATCGAGCGCGGCGAGGCGGAAGCGATGGTGGCGTGGAAGCGGGAGGAGACTTCCGCGCGGCATGCCGCCGCGCTCCGGGTCCTGGGACGCTGGTTGCCCGGCACGCCGCCCAGCTTCCACCTCTGGCTCCCGTTGCCGGAGCCGTGGCGCACGGAGGAGTTCGTGGCCCAGGCGCGGGCGCGTCAGGTCGTGGTGAGCCCGTCGGAGGAGTTCGTGGTCGGACGGGAGAGCGCACCGCACGCGGTGCGCGTCTGTCTCGGCGCCACCACGAGCCGCGCGCGACTGGAGGAGGGATTCAGGCGGCTTGCCGACCTGCTGGAGAACGGGCCGGAGCCGAGTCTGACGGGCTATTAGCAGGTGCTACCGCTTGTCACGCGGAGTGTCACCCTGAGCGAAGCGAAGGGGGCCATATCGACCATGGCCCCCTTCGCTTCGCTCAGGGTGACACACGCCGTACCGAGGACGCCTCCGCCCTAGAACCCCGACCCGACCCTGAAGTACACCGCCGTCCGCTCCGCGCTCTTCGCCAGCGACAGACTGACCATGTAGGAGCGGTCGAGGAACGAGGCCCAGATGCCGCCGCCGCCGGCGGCGTGCCAGACGTCGGACCCTTCGCCGTCGAGATAGACCCGTCCCACGTCGGCCAGGCCGAGCACACCGAAGTCCGCCGGGGCGAGGAAGTAGAACTTGGTCAGGAACAGCCGCAGCTCGCTCTGGCCGTAGACCGACGACTCTCCCGCATAGCGATTCTGCCGGCCGAGCCGCACGGTGGATGGGTCGCCGATGTAGGCCGCCTCCTGGAACGGGAACCGGCCCCAGACGCGCTTGCCGCCCACCCGGAGAGCCAGCGTAGGCTCGAGCGGCACCCCCGGCGCGGCGACGAAGGTGGACGCCTCGGCGTGCGCCTCCCCGAACTGCTCCTCCACGTCGAACGCGGCGGGGAAATAGCTCCCGCCGAGCGTCAGCGTCAGACCGCGAGTCGCCGCCAGGGGCTGGTCGCGAGTTTCCAGGCGGAATTGGCCGCTCGCGCTCAGCATGGCGAACGTCCCCGCCCCGTAGGTGGCCGGCGTGATGAAGCGGTTCGCATCGAAATCCGTGTCCGAATAGCGGAGTTTCGGACCGAAGCTGAGCTCGGCCCCCCCTCCCAGCGGCAAGGCGAGCGAAGGAGCGAGCGTCAGGTCCACCTGGTCCACCCGGAAGAACTCGTCGGAGCTGTCCGCGCTCACCTCGTTCCCGAAACCGTGAAAGCGCAGGACATCGATTCCCGAGGCCCGGGCGAGCAGGTTGGCCCGGACCCGCGAATTCGGTGGAATCCACGTCGCGTTGAAATCGGCGCGGCCGGTGTTGGCTCCGGTGGACCAGCCCGCGCGAAGCCGGTATCGCTCGGCGAACGGGTCACGGCGGAAACCGTGGCGAGTCAGCGAGATACCGGTGCCGCCGAAGATCCCGATGTCCGGTCCCGCGGCGAGCCACGTCAGCGATAGCCAGCGATCGCCCCAGTCGCGAACCGCCGAGTCGGCGGGGAGGGGAACATACCGGTCGCGGTTGACGGCTACGTCTCGGCCGGGCAGGACCCCATCGGCCTCCTCCTCGGTGTACATCGCGACCCGTCCGCCCCGCGACGAGTCCACGACCTGATCGGTGCCCTTCCCCGGCAGCACCCGGATCCGGACCCCGCCACCGCCTTCGCCCCACACCCGCACGCGGTCGGCGCCGCTGTGCATCAACAGGCGGACTTCCTTGGTTTCCCGGTGATCGAATCGGCGGCGGAAGTACGGCTCACCCGCTCCGCCGTCCTCACCCACCACCGCCAGCGACACCTCGGTGAATCTCCCGTCCACCCGGTGTACCTCGGCGATCTCGTCCCGGTCGGTCCCGTGCACGTCCACCTCGCCCGCCAGATGGCGGTAGTACCGCCGGGCGGCATCGGGAAGATCGTCACGCCGCTTCTTGAGGGCGTCGGCCAAGCGCGCGGAATCGAGGGGGATGTAGCTGGGCGGTAACCGGGCCGCGGCCGACTCGATCACCTCGTCGGTGAGTCGCGACTGGAGGGCCGCCGCGACCGAATCCCAGGCCGGCGGCTCGAGAGAGACCAGGAACCGGCGGTCGAGATCGCGCCCGTTCCAGGTCTGGCCCAGCATGCCGGCGTAGGAGGGCCCGAAGTTCACCAGCTGCGGAGTGCTGGCACGCGCGACCGTCAGCAGGAGCCCGTCGTAGCGGGCGAATGCCTGGTCGCGGTCGCGCGGAATCGGAACCCACAGGTGCGGCTTGACGTCGCCGAAGCGGGCCCAGCGCCACTGATCGGCGTGGCGGTCCCAGTCGCCGATGAACATGTCTACCAGGCGCGCGTTCAGGAACGCCCTGGCATCCACCCGGTCGTTGGGGCTGTCCTCGACCTCCTTGAGCAGCTTGGCGGTGCTGATCACCCGAGTGGCCCCTTCGAACTCACCGCCTTCGTCGTCGCTGGGGCGCTCTTCGATCGTGCCGAGCATCCC
>CAYPAE010000099.1:0-1207 GCA_964408595.1 uncultured Gemmatimonadaceae bacterium
GCCCATCCGGATGATCGCCCAGAACGCGGGCGCCGAGGGCTCGATCGTGGTGGCCCGGGTGAGGGAGTCGAAGGACAAGAACTTCGGCTACAACGCCCAGACCGACACCTACGAGGACCTGGTGAAGGCGGGCGTGATCGACCCGACCAAGGTCACCCGGCTGGCGCTGCAGAACGCGGCGTCCATCGCCGGCCTCCTGCTCACCACCGAATGCGTGGTCGTCGAGTCGAAGGAAGAGAAGCCGGCCTCGGGCACGCCCGGCGGCGGCATGGGCGGAATGTACTGAGATCGGCTGAACTTACGGGGCTGCCGATGGCAGCCCCGTAAGTTCATTGCCGATCCAGTATCCCGAGCGCAGCGAGGGATCTGCTGGCGCAGCAAGGGATCTGCTCGCGCAGCGAGGGATCTTCAAGGCAGCGGGACGCTCCTATGATGCTGGCGCAATATCAGGACCTGGTACTCCCCTCGCTCCGCCGTCTGGTGAAGCACCAGCGTCAGCACGATCCCAGCCAGCGGTACGAGTCCCGCTTCCTCCATTCAGTGGTCGACCAGTTGCGATGGCAAGGCATTGACCTGCCCGCCCAGGGTGGCCCGTGGACCGTCGGTGCCCGTTGGCTTCAGGGTCCTGGACGGGGCGGGCTCCCGGTGATTCCGCTGGTGCAACGTGCCAACACCGTCGTGATGACGGACACGTGGGACGATGCCCGGCGACTGGCCGGGCTGCTGAACTGGTGTCACGCGCCGAGTCTCGCTTCACCCTTTCGTCCCAGAGGTGTCCCATGTACCCGCTGCGTCGCCGTCCACCCCGCTCGGTTAGTCCGCCGGCCGCCGGCGCGGCCGCCAGCGCCGCGACCGCGGACCCCACGGCACCACGGATTCTCGTTGTCGAGGACAGCGACGGCCTCAGGGCCGCAGCCGTGCACACCCTCTCGGCTCGAGGCTACGCGGTGGCGGAGGCCCGACATGGGGAGGATGCCCTGCGGGTGATCGAGCAGACCGCGGAGCCGTTTGACCTGGTGGTCACGGAGATGACGATGCCGGTGATGAGCGGCTACAAACTCGGGCGGCGCCTCGCCAGGCAGCGCCCCGAGCTGCCGGTGCTGTACATGTCGGCCGCGGCGAATGAGACCCTGGTCCGCTACGGTTCACCATCAGGCCGGACGCAATTTCTGCGGAAGCCGTTTCGGCCGGAGGACTTGGTGCGTCA
>CAYPAE010000099.1:1307-6619 GCA_964408595.1 uncultured Gemmatimonadaceae bacterium
TGCGCTTCGCTACCTCTTCGGCCCACCCGGCGGATTGTCGCTCTGGAACACGTCGCGGTTCTTCGCGGTGTAAGACGCCCAGTCGGGCGGCACATCCTCCTCGGTGAAGATTGCCGTCACCGGGCACTCGGGCACGCACGCCCCGCAGTCGATGCACTCGTCGGGATGGATATAGAGCTGGTCTTCGCCCTCGTAGATGCAGTCCACCGGACACACGTCGACGCAGGACCGGTCTTTGACCCCAATACAGGGTTCGGCGATCACGTACGTCATAGGCTGCTCCTCTCCCGGCGCTTCGCTCCTTTGCTGGTGGCTCGCTCGGCCAGAAGCTGTTCGACGCGCGCCCACAGCTCGGGCCGGATGCTGTCGGCCAACTCGATATTCAACTTGCCGAGCATCACGGCGATAGCGCCAGTCTCGAGCCCGGCGATCCGCGCTTCCTCGATCACCGCCGCGAAGTGGATGCGGGCCTCGCGGATCATCCGCCCGAACAGCGGGGACCCCTCAGGGCGGTCGCCCAAGGCGAGCGCCAGGAGATAGAGATCGCGCGCGCCGTCCAGCCGATGCGCTAAGTAGTCCCGGGCCTCGGGCGGGAGTTCCCTCGACAGGTGAGGCGTTGGCTCAGTCATGACGTGCTCCTTCCCGAGTCTCAGGACAAGTCATCGACCGAGCAATCCCGCACTCGTCCATCGATGATGCGCCGACCTAGCTCACGGCAACCCGTGATGGCCGATTCCTCTGTGGGGTAAGTCCCAGGGCCGCTGAAGGCCCGCAAGTAACCGTGGCGGCCGATCAAGAGATCGAGGGTCCAGCGTCCGGAGCCACGTATCTGGAACGTGCGCGCCGTGATGGCGAAGCCCTTGTAGGAGGCAGGATCCAACCTGACAGAGAACTCTTGAACCATACTGAATTATACCCGGGCGGACCCCCAGGTGGGCCGGCGGCGGAGGCGCGATTTCCGGCGACCCTTGATTCCGGCTTGACCGGTCCCGCGTAGTGTTGAGCTCAGTCGCGCGTAGAAGCCGCATCCACGGCGCTTTCTCTGCGGGAGCCCGTGGGCCCACTCTCGCGACGCTCGAAGGCACGGAGATGGTGTTCGCCGCGGCATGGGGTCTGTTCGACGGATTTCTCTACGCCTGGGTCCGCGGGCCGCTCATCCCTGCCGCAGCCGCTTCAGCTCCTCGAGGGTCTCGGCGTCGGCGCGATCCTGTAGGCGACCGGTCTGTTTCGAGCGAATGAGCGTATCGAGATCCGCGACCGGAACCTCGACGTCCTCGATGGTGATCCTCAACATGGTAGGCGCGGCGTCGGCGTAGCGAACGCTCCAGGCGAGCGTCAGCAGATCGACTCGCGGGTCGTCACCGATGATGGTGATCGGCTTCGCGATGATGTCGGCGGGGTCCAGCTCCCGGGCGATGCCGTAGGTCAGCCCCTGCAACGCCTCGAGAGCTCGGCGGGCGTTCTCCAGGGTCGGCTCGATGAGGACGTCAACGTCTTTGGTGGCGCGAATCGCACCATGCAGCGCGAGCGCGAAACCGCCGACGATCACGTAGCGAACCCCGGCGGCATTGAGCAACCGGCAGACCGTGAGCAGCCGCGAGACGGGGGGCGACGTCAACCGGCCCGCGCCCCCCTCCGGCGGCGCCAGCGCTCGTACTCGTCGAAGGTGTCGAACGCGGCGGTCCACGGAGTGGCGAGATCGTGCCCTCGCGCGAGATCCGCCCACAACTCCTCCGAGAGCCTGACGCGCTCCGACGGTGGGAGGGCAAGACCTTCGCGCAAAGTGCGCTCGCGGGCCTCACTGAAGCCCCGCCGATCCTGCCGCGCGAGGTATTCGCGGACCGCCTCCCTTACGAGGAAGCTTCGCGACCGCCGCTGACGCTCGGCCTCCGCGTCCAATCGGTGCCGCAGATCGGTGGGGAGCGAAATGGAGAGGATATTCGCCGGGGACATGAGGATAGCTCGGTTATTAAGTCTTAATAATATACCCGTAGCCCGCAGTTCGCGCCAGACGCCGGCTCCGGTCGCCGGGGCGCTGTGAATCTCCACGAGCGATCTCTCGCCGCACTGTGCATGCTGGCCGCCGAGAAGGAAGCGGCCACGAACGGTGGTCATCGTGTCGCAACAGGCAGCCCCGTTGTCATCATGAGCGCAGCCAAGGAGCCCTACCCCGGATCATGCCTCCTTCGCTCCGCTCAGAATGACACACGACACCGCGACCACTAGGCGCTGGGTGTGACAGGAATCCGTCAGAACCCTCCCCCACCACCCCCACCCGACCCTCCCCCCGACGACCCTCCGCCGCTGAATCCCGACCCCTCCGAGCTCCGCGGCGACGAGCTCATGGCACTCTCGGTCCGGCTCGACAAATCACCCAACCGGCTGGAGAACCCGTTCAGGTCGAACGGACCGGTGGCCGATCCCACATACCACGTGGGCGGCTCGCGATAGATGTCCTGGAACGCCTTGGCCCACTTCCGCTCGACCCCGAACGCCATGGCGAACGGCAGGAACCGCTCGAACATCTCCGGCGTCTTCACCACCCGTTCCAGCCGGTCGCCCTCGACCCGGCGGAGGAACTCCTCGAATCCCAGCACCCGCTCCAGGGCGCGGGCCCCCTCGACGGTGCGCGCCGGCATGATGCGCCCGAACGCCGCCACGATCAGCCCGCTCACCCCTGCGGCGATCACGAACGGCAGCGCGGTCAGATTGAACCGGGCACCGACGATCGACCCGAGAGCGATGATGACCCCGCCGAGGACGACGGCGCCGACCAGCCACCAGCTCTTCACCCTATCCGGGCGCGAGCGGTAGAAGCCGCGGCCGACCAGGCGGGTGAGGATGCTCTCCCGGATCCCGGAGAGGTGCTGATAGAATTCGTTGTCCAGCTGGGACAGCTTCGCCGTGCTGGTGCCGTTCTCGAAGATCCCGTCGAGCACGCGCGATTCGTGGTCCTCCAGCGCCCTCGCTCCGGCCGGCGGGGCGAGCCGGTGGAAGACATAGTCCCGCTTGGTGATCAGACCCAGCAACGCCTTCTCCTCCCGCTCCTCGATCTTGAGGAACCCCCGCACCGCGAGGTCCACCACCGTCGCGGTGATGTCCCGCATGTCCGCCGACTCGTCCATCAGCGTGCCGGCTTCCGCCGGGGTGATCGAGTCCGGCACGTCGTACTGCACCGCGACCGGGAGCCGCCTGGGATCGCGCCCCACCCGGCGCCAAAGGGCGAACATGCCGATCAGCACTACTATAGGAATCCCCAGCGGCCAGTTGCTCGCCAGGAATCCCAGCGCACGGTCGGTCCCGGTCGGCTCGACGACGAGGCCCTTGTCCCAGCCGACCACGGCCGTGAGCCCCTCGTGAAATCCGAGCGGCTGCGGCATGGTGACACGAACCGCCTTCCCCTCGATGACGACCTGGGCGTCCTGGGAGGTGGAGCCGTAGGCCCCGTTGAAGGCGATCGCGCGGACGCCGGTCGCGCCGGCCGGCAGCTCGATCCGCGCGGAGGCCGCCTCGATCGGCACGTCCCACTCGTCGCCGGTCACGTTCCAGTAGAGCTCGTCGTGATCCTCGAAGAAGCGGAGCCCGTTCTCCGCCCGGTAGCGGAACACCACCGTGCGGGTCGCGTCCTCGGCGCCGGGCACCCAGATCTTGTACTTGACGTAGTGGCGGTCCCGCTCGCCCTCGACCTTGAGCGCCTGGCCATCCGGGCCCGTCGCCCCCACCAGCTCCAGGCGCAGCGTCCAGTTGAATCCCTGCGGCGTGCGATACTCGACCGGCACGGTGCGGTAGATCCCGTTCCAGGAGCCGGTGAACTTCGCCGTGATGGTCTCGGAGATGTCCAGGCTGCCGTCCCGGCTGACGGCGATGGCGGCGTCGAACCGCTCGATCGCGAGCGAGCGCTGCGCGGCGGCGGGCGTGGTGAGGAGGCAGAGGAGCAGCAGCACGGCCGAACGGATCATGTGCCGGCTCCGAGATCCACGGCCGGCGGCGCCTGCTCCGCCGGATCGCTCAGGCCGAAGAACTCCCGCGGCCGGAAGCCGAGCGCCCCGGCGACGAGGTTCGACGGGAACTGCGCGACCTTCGTGTTGAGGTCGCGGACCACGGCGTTGTAGTAGCGGCGAGCGTTCTGGATGTGGTCCTCGATCTCGGTGAGGCTCCGCTGGAGCGAGAGGAAGCTCTCGGCGGCCTTGAGGTCGGGATACGCCTCCGCCAGAGCGAAGATCTGCCGCACCGATGCGGCGAGCGCCCCTTCGGCTGGGCCGGCGGCGGCCGGCCCGCCGGCGCTCGCGGCCCAGTTACGGGCCTCGACCACGGATTCCAGGGTTCCCTTCTCGTAGCCCGCGTGTCCCTTGACCGCGGCGACGAGGTTCGGGATCAGGTCGTGCCGGCGCTTGAGCTGGACGTCGATGTCGGCCCAGGCGTTGGAGGCGAGGAGGCGGAGCCGGGCGAGGCCGTTGTAGGTGAGGGCGACGAAGACGGCGAGGCCGAGCAAGACGAGCAGGGCGAATCCCATGGACCTCCGAAGGTCGAACTCCCCCTCGCTCACGGTGACAAGAACCCTACCAGAACGCCGGCCTCTGCTCCACCGGCGCCCCGCACTGACACTCGGTCGCCGTCCGCGCATCCCGCAATCCCCCGCACCCCTCGCACCGCAGCCACAGCTCTCCCATGCGCTCCAGCCCCCAGACGCTGGCGTGGAACGCGCCGCCGATGGAGCCGCCGAACATGTCCGCCGACGCCTGCTTGTGGTTCCCCTCCCGCATCACCTGCCGCGCCGCTTCCCGGCTCTCCCACAAGGTCACGGTCGTCAGCCGCCGCCCGACCACCGCTCCCTGAAAGCTGAGGAACCCCGGGGACCATGCGGACATGGGCCCCTTCGCTGCAGCGGCAAGCACCTCCACCGCTGGCACCTACGCCCGTATCGCGCTACGCCCGCATCGCGGCCGCCAGCACCGCCGGCACCTTCATCCAGCTGGCCGACTCCTCCATCGCGGTCATTCGCGGCATGAGCTGGTGCGCGCTCCGGTGGCTGAGCGAGTACGCCGGCTTCGGCATCGCGGTGAGTGGGTGGCGCATGACCGCCTTCTCGATCCCCTCCAGCATCGGTGTGTTGTGCACCCAGCCCGCCCCGCTCTGAATATCCGCCGGGCTGGACGATGGATGCGCGCCCCAGGGCGGCGTGCCGAACGCAAACAGCAGTCCCGACCAGGCGTTCACCGTCACCACGCCGTACCGGAGCCGCCCGATGGCCCGTTCCACAGCGGCCGCGGTGTTGCGGTCCTTCATGGTCGTGGGATGCACTACCAAACCAG
>CAYPAE010000099.1:6629-7375 GCA_964408595.1 uncultured Gemmatimonadaceae bacterium
CGCAGCACGTCGCCGCGCTCGGCCCGGGCGGCACCCCACAGCCGGCCGTTGGCGAAATCCACCGCCTCCTCCAGGAACTCCACCGGGTCCTTGCTCCCCACCGCGGTCTCGACGATGATCGGGGCGAACGACTCCTCCGCGAACAACGGCTCGGAGCCCGCGCGGGGGTCCAGACCCGAGACCAGCGTCCAGGGCAGCGAGCCCTCCGCCCGCCCACCGAACCGCGTCGCCGCGTGCTTCGCCGTGAACCGCTCGAAGCGCTCCCGCGCGCCCGGGTAATAGGCCTGCCGGTCCACGGCCCGCTCGAGCGCCTGCTTAAGCGCGGCGAGGAACTGGTCCCGCTGCGTCCAGTTTCGCGGAACCACGACGACCCGGTTCGCATTGCAGTCGAATGACGCGTTACACGTGAGCCCACTCGCCACGTCCTCGGCCTGGTATCCCAGCTGCTTGTCGGTGTACGGTCCGGGTACCACCAGCACCGGCGAGACGCCGCCCAGCTCCGCGGTGACCGGCTTGTCCAGCGCCGGCCGATTCTCCCGCTTCCTGGCCTCCCGCTCGGCGCCCGGCGGCCCCCACACGATCTGGTCGTAGGTCCGGTCTGACCCGGTGATATGGATCTCGTCCACCCCAGGGTGCCGGGTCAGGTACGCCCCCTCCTCCGCTCCGCCGTAGACCACCGCGAGGTAGCCGTCCCCGATCGCGCCAGCGTAGGCCCGCTCGAGATAGGGGCCGTGGTAGGCATTGAC
>CAYPAE010000100.1:0-7352 GCA_964408595.1 uncultured Gemmatimonadaceae bacterium
GCTGCCATTGCTGTTCAGAAGATGATGCAGGACTTACGGTTGGAAGAACTGCGCCGCCCCGTGGAAAAATCGCCCCTCAGATCCCTTCCCAGACACCCCGGAACAGCAGACGGCCCTGGCCGCCGAGCCAGACGTCGTGCCCCAGGCCGCCGCTCAGCTCGGCCCGGACCAGAAGCTCGGGGCCTCCCCTGCTGCGGAACCTGAGCGGAAGCGAGGCCTCCCCCAGGGCAGCCAAGGCGATCGCGGCGGCCACCGTCCCGGTGCCGCAGGCCAGCGTCTCGGCCTCGACGCCGCGCTCGTACGTCCGGATGGCCCACGGCTCGCCGCCGGCCGTCCCTGGGGCCACGAAGTTGACGTTGGCGCCGGCCTCACCGAGAAGCGGGTCGAACCGGAGTGCCCGCCCCCGTCCCGGCAGGTCAATCCGCTCGATGTCGTCCACCCGCACGATCAGATGCGGCACCCCCACCGTGCCCAGGGCTAGCCACCGCTCGCCGGCCACCGGCTCCAGGCCAGGCACCCCGGCGGGCACTTCGGCGTCCGGCAGCCGGATCTCGGCCCCGTCACCGGAGCCGTTGCACCGGGCCGGAACCACGCCGGCGTCGGTCAGCAGGCAGAGGTCGCCTGGCTCGGCAAGCTCCAGATACACCGAGAGCCTGGTGCTGCAGAGCGCCGCGTTCCCGCACATGGCGGCCCGGGAGCCGTCCGAGTTCCAGTACGTCATCCGAACCCGGCCCGGCGCGTCCGGTGTGAGGATCACCAGGCCGTCGGCTCCCACCCCCGAGCGGCGATCGCAGATCGCGGCCACGCGGGTGGCCGGCCAGCTGTCGGGCGACGTGAACCGGCCGTCGAGCATGACGAAGTCGTTGCCCGAGCCGGTCATCTTGTAGATGATCGTCCCCCTCACAGCTGCCCCGCCAGCGACTTCAGCCGCAGCCACCACACCATCCAGATGGCCTCCCGCACGATCCGCTTGTTCATCTTGCTCTGCCCCTCGACCCGGTCGGTGAACACGATGGGAATCTCGACCAGACGGAACCCCTTTTTCCAGGCCCGAAAGCTCATCTCGATCTGGAAGGAATAGCCGTTGGAGCGCACCCGCTCGAAGTCGATCGCCTCCAGCACCCGCCGGCGGAAGCACTTGAAGCCGCCCGTGGAGTCCACGATCGGCAGTCCCGTGATCCACTGGGCATACAGGTTGGCGCCGAGCGACAGCAGGAGGCGCGAGATGGGCCAGTTGATGACGTTCACCCCGGTCTTGTAGCGCGACCCGATGACCAGATCGGCGTCCTTCGCCGCTTCCAGGAACACGCTCAGGAACTTGGGGTCGTGACTGAAGTCGGCGTCCATCTCGAAGACGAACTCGTAGTCCCGCTCCAGGGCCCAGCGGAAGCCGGCCAGATACGCCTTGCCGAGGCCGCCTTTCCCGGGGCGATGCAGCACGTGGAGCCGCGGCTCGGCCGCGGCCATTTCGTCGGCCATCTGGCCGGTGCCGTCGGGCGAGTTATCGTCCACCACCAGCACGTCGATCCCCGAGTCCTGCGCCAGGACCTGGGGAACGATCAACGGCAGGTTCCTGGCCTCGTTGTACGTCGGCACCACCACCAGCGCCCGCTCAGCCATGGGCGAGCCGCCCATGGGCGAGCCGCCGCCGGGTCACCAGGGTCCAGCCGTAGAGTCCGGCGATCGCCAGGAGCGCGAGCAGGCTGATCACCTTCCCCTGGGCGTACTCCGGCGAGTCGAAGTCCAGCGCGACTTCCTTGGCGCCGGGCGGAATGACGATCGTCATCAGTGCGTGGTTGCCTCGATGGACCGGCGCCGGCGCGCCGTCCACCCGCGCGTGCCAGTCCTTGTACCACGTCTCGCTCACCAGCAAGTACCGCGGCTTCGCATCGTTGCCTTCGAGGGCGATGCGCATGCTTCCCGGCTTCCACTGGGTGAGTGTCGCCCGCACCGCCGTGGTATCGGGGGCCCCGCCCCCGATCGGCTCAGGCGAGACCGAGGCGGTATCCGAGAACAGCACGACGTCGTTCCGCGGGAACCGGGGATCGATGACCGTCGGGACCACCTGCTCCTCGGGCAGCTTCGCGGCGGCCGCGACGACCCGGACATAGTCCGGAAGCGTGTCCCGCTGGTAGAGGACGCCGGTCGATCCATGCCGGGTCGGCGTGGGCCCGGAGATCGGGTGAAAGCCCGGTATGGTCTGGGAGTCGGGCAGCAATACGTAGCGTACCGCGAGCAGGTCGTGGAGGTTCGGGTTTCCGAGATTGCGCCACACGTTCTTCCCGCCGAGCAGATCGTCGTAGAACCGGAGCTCGTTGCCGTGGTACCCCAGCACGGTCTGCACCGAGTACGCCATGAGCACCGACCCGGGATACACACCGGCGTCGAGCACGCGGAACGGCTTCGGTTCCTGCCGGAGCTTCGCGATGATGGCGTCGTCGGCGAAGGCCTCGGATGCCGGCGGCTTGAAGTCGAAGAAGTTGCGATCGATGCTCCAGAGATCCGCCACGACCACTGTGCCGAGCCCCGCGGCGGCGGCGTAGTGCCTGAGCTTCCCCGTCCAGATCGCCCAGAACACCCCGCCGGAGAGCGCCACCATCAGCAGCAGCCGGAGCGCCCCGCGCCGCAGCTCGGGGGCGTTCGCGGCCAGCTTCGGCGCCTGTTGGGGAGACACGAAGAGCGTGGCCACGTTCTCGAGCACGCCGATGGCTCCCAGCAGCCCGATGCCGCCGAGGACTGCCATCGGTATCAGGAGCGCCTTGAGCGACACCTCGCGTCGCAGCAGCCGGTCGGCTCCGAACGCGGCGAACACCGCGACCGGCAGCGCCACCAGGAAGAAGGCCATGCCCGGCGCACGGACCTTCTTCATCATCGGCATCACCTCGTACCAGAGACTGTAGAACGGCGAGTGTCCACCCAGGGCGATGAGCAGAAACAGGAGCGCGATCACGCCCAGGGCGCGAATCAACCTGGTCCGGGAGCGGTCACCGACGCCGAGCGCCGCCAGCGCGACCACCGCCGCTCCGAGATACTCCGTGTGCAGCTTGAAGAAGTTGCGTCCCCAGTAGCTCTCCAGCATGCCGTTGAACTGCGGCAGAATGGTGGTGAAGAGCTCCTCGGGCGGCATCGAGTAGCTGACCGCGTAGTCCCAGCCCCCGCTGCCGCCACCCTGGCCTCGCGGAGAGAACGGGATGTAGGCGATGAACGGGAGCGCCTGCACTGCCGAGAGGGCCACGCCGAGCAGCACGGCGCCGAGCGCGAGTCCCAGCACGACCGGCCACCGGAGCTGCTGCGGGCGGTCGGGCGCGAAGAACACCAGATAGAGCGTCCACAGTCCGGCGGCGACGAGCAGATAGTAGGTCATCTGATAGTGCGGGCTCAGCAGGCCGAGCCCCACGATCGCCGCCAGCAGCGCAAAGCCCGCCGGGCTCCGGTCTCGAACGGCGCGCAGCAGCGCCAGGAAGGCGAGCGGCGCCAGCGCCGAGACGAAGAGCTTGCCGTCGTGCCCTGGCTTCACCAACGAGGCGACGATCCCGCTCAGCTCGTACGCGAGGCCGCCGACCAGGGCCGCCACCCAACCGGTGCGGAGCGCCCGCAGCAGCAGGTACATGGCGAAGCCGGCGAGCACCAGATGGACCGCGAAGGCGAGGTTCATCGCCGCATCCAGCGGCAGAAACCAGCGGAGCCACGCCGTGGGATAGAAGATGTCGCCATGCATCGCGGCGAAGAACGGCAGCCCCCCGAAAAGGTAGGGATTCCACCGGGGGATGCTGCCCGTCTGGCGGAACATTTCCGCCCCGTACAGCCGGAAGCTGTAGCCGGCCACGTACTGGTCGTCGCCCAGGAGGAACTGCCCGCCGAGCATGGGCCAGCAAAGGGTCAGCGCAGCGAGCGCGAACGCCACCCCAGCCAACGAGTTGGCGTGGCGAGGCTCAAGTATGTTCTGAGGTTCCTCACTGGGCGACACGCGGCCTCCCGCGGGGGAACAGCAGGAACGGAACCGCGGCCCCGAGCTCGGTGACCGTGAGCAGCAGGCGGGAAGCGATCGCAAGCGCCGTCGCGGCCCCGATGCCGATGGGTCCCTGCAACATCAATATGAATACTCCTTCCCGGACGCCGATCCCACCCGGAGCGAACAGGGCGAGAAAGCCGGCCAGGTACGACGCGGTAAACACCGCTATCGCCGGCAGCAGGTCCAGGCCCGCGCCTGGGAGGAGTCCGCGCGCGAGGAGCCACAGGGCGACGCCGTAGCCCACCCAGGCCACCGCGTTCGCCACGGCGCCGAAGGCCATCGCTCCGGCGGGCGGCGCCACCGGGCCGGCGTCGGGGGCAGCGATGCGCAGCACCCGGTTCACCAACGCCGGCCAGAGGAGCAGCCCGATGCCCGCGACGGCGGCCGCGAGGAGCACGACGAGCCCCGTGACCGCGCCCGGAAAGGCCGCGCGCATCGCCCCCCACCCCGTGAGACCGGCCACGGCGGCTCCGGTCCCGATCGCCAGCACCTGGAGGATGACCGCCGATCCGGTCGCGGGGCCCGCGCCGATCCCCGCGCGCTGGGCCATCACCGCCATTCCCGCCACCGCCCATACTTTCCCCGGGAGATACTTCCCGAGACTCGAGACGGTCCAGATCCGGGCGGCGGACCAGAAGTCGAGGCCCCGTCCCCATGCGGTGAGCATCCGCCGCCACGCCGCGATCAGCAGCGCGTACATCAGCCAGACGACAACCGCGCTCAGGAGGATCCAGCCCGGCTCGATGCTCCACTCGAGCGGCTGCGCCCGCAGCTCGTCCCAGTTCCGCACCAGCGATCGGACGGCGAAGCCGACGATCGCGAGTCCGAGGAGCCACTGGAGTACTCGGATGCGGCGATCACCCACCCAGGGCCTCGCGGTACCATCCCTCGCAGATCTCGGCGACGTGATCGGGGTCCAGGCGGGCCCGCCACGACTCGCCCACCAGCCTCGCCATGTCTTGCCTGTCGGGCTCGGCGAGGAGGCCGAGGATCGCGTCGCTCATCGCCTCGGGCGCGGGTAGGCTGAGGCGGCCAGCGCCGCTCGGCGGCACCACGTCCAGCACGCCGCCGCCGTCCCAGCACGCCACCACGGGCACGCCGGCCATCAGCGCCTCGGCGGCCACCAGGCCGAACCCCTCGCCCTGCGCGGGAAAGATCATGAGGTCCGCCTGCGCCAGGTAGCTCGGGACGTCTACCGAGGCGACCGCGCCGGCGAAGCGGACGAAAGGACCGACACCGAGTTTCTCCACCAGGCGCTCCAGCGCCCCGCGCTCGGGTCCGTCACCGACGATGGTGAGAGGGAGGTCGTGGCCGCAGGAGGCCAGGACGGCGACGGTCTCGATCGCCAGGCCCACCCGCTTCTGAGGAGTGAGACGGGCGATGACCACCGCCCCGCCGCCGCCGACGGACCAGGGATGGTTGCTGCTGTCCACCGGCATCGGCTGCACGTGCGAGGGGTCCACGAACCGTCCGGTGCCGGACTGCACCCAGCCGGCCAGCTCGCGGGAGACCGCGGTGACCACGCTCGCGCGCTGGAACACCGGGCGGGCGAGGGTTCGTGCGATGCGCGAGCGTCGAAGCAGCATCGCGTCGGTTCCGTGGACGGTGAGTACGCTCGGCGTGCCCTTGGGGAGGGCCAGCCCGCCCGGCACCCACCAGTGGGCATGGAACAGGTCCGCGCCCGCTTCGGCTTCTTCGCGAGCGGCGCGCCGCAGGGCGCGCCAGAGCCCGGCGAGTGCGCTGAGGCCCGAGGGCGCCCTCAGCGCCGACTGCATCGTTCCGCGGTAGGCCAGCGTCTCAGCTCCCGCGGCGGCGTAGCGAACCCGGCGTACGGGGATGCCGTCGAGCTTCTCCTCGCCTCCCCGTCCCTCGTCGCTCGGTGCCACGACGCGCACCGAGATGCCGCGGCGCGCCAGGGCTCCGGCGAGCGTGGCGAGAAAAGCACCCGATACGTCGCCGGCCCAGCGGGGATAGTTGTGGGTGAGGAAGACCACCCGCACAGCTCAATCCCGCACGTCGAGTTTTTCGAGGCGGGCCAGGGTGCGGGCCACCTCACGGGTCTCCTCCTGCATGTTGGCGATCATCTCGCCGAGCAGACCGAACCCGAAGAGCACGATGCCGCTGATGACCATCGTCTCGACCAGGTTGAGGAGAGGACGCAACCCGATGCCGTACCCGAAGCGGAGGACGAGGGCGGTCACGCCGGCCGAGAGGCCGATCAGGAACAGGATGGCGCCGGCGACGCCGAAGAAGAGCATCGGCTTGCGGCCGAAGCGGAGCTGGAACCAGACCGAGACGAGGTCGAAGACGCCGACGGGGATCCGGCGCCAGTTGAACTTGGAAATGCCGCCCTTGCGCGGGTAGAGCGGCACCGGCAGGGCGTCGAGCCGGAAGCCATCGGCCGCGGCGATCACGACCATGTAGCGGTGCCAGTCGGGACGCAGGGGAACGTTGAGCATCACTTCCCGGCGATACGCCTTCACCGAGTTCAGGTCGGTGACGCGCACGCCGAAGAGCCAGCGGCAGAGCGCGTTGTAGACCCGGGAGACGAACGCCCGCTCGTACTTGCCCTGCTTGGTCCCGGTCACGATGTCGGCTCGACCCTGGAGGATGGGCGACACCAGCCCGGGGATATCGCTGGGCAGGTACTGGAGGTCGGCGGGATAGAAGACGAAGATGTCACCCCGCGCCACGTCACCCGCGGAGCGCAGGGCGTCCGCGATCCCCCGTTGCCGCCGGTGGGTCACCACGCGGAGGAACGGGTACTCGCCCTCGAGCTCGCGCAGCACCCGCGCGCTCTCGTCACGGGAGCCATCGTTCACGATCACGACTTCGAAGGAGAACCCGGCGGGAGCGAGTGCCTCGGCGCAGAGCCGGACGAACTCGGGAAGATTGGGGGCCTCGTCCTTGGCCGGTACGAGGACGCTGACATCCAGCGCCTCGGAGGGAAGGGTCATACGCGTTTCCGCATGCGCGCCGGCAGGATCCCGAGCTGGTCCCGGTACTTGGCGACGGTGCGCCGTGCGATCTGAATGCCCTGCTCCTGAAAGAGATGGACGATCTGCTGATCGGTGAGCGGCTTCCCGCTGTCCTCCTCGGCCACCATCTTCTGCAGCTTGGCCCGGATCGATCGCGCGCTGGCCTCCTCGCCCGAGGCGGTGGCGAGGGCGCTGGAGAAGAAGAACTTGAGCGGCAGCACGCCGCGGGGCGTCTGGACGTACTTCTCGTTGGTCACCCGGCTCACCGTGGACTCGTGCATGTTGATGACCTCGGCGACCTCGCGCAGGGTGAGCGGCTTGAGGTACTCGATCCCCTTCTCGAAGAAGTCGCGCTGCCGGTC
>CAYPAE010000101.1:0-7328 GCA_964408595.1 uncultured Gemmatimonadaceae bacterium
GTGACTTGTCCGTTACAAATCCGTGACCTTCCGCACGGATGCCGCGGATAACATCACCCTATGACGACCACCCTCGCGAGCGAGCCGGTCACCCGTCCGCCGGCCCAGGAGCCGCCGTCCCTGGAGCTCGCGAGCTACGGCGACCGGGTGTTCCGCTGGCTCCTGACGCTGGGGGCGCTCTCCATCCCGATCCTGCTCGGGTTCCTGGTCTATGAGCTCTGGAGCGGCTCGCGGCTCGCCATCGCCAAGTTCGGCCTCGATTTCGTCACCACCAGCACCTGGGACCCGGTGGCGGAGCAGTTCGGGGCCTTTCCGCTGATCTTCGGTACCCTGATCTCCTCGGCGGTCGCGCTCGCCATCGCGGTTCCGCTCTCGCTCGGCGTGGCGATCTACCTCAGCGAGTTCGCCCCCAAGTCCGTGCGGCAGCCGGTGGCGTTCCTGATCAGCCTCCTGGCGGCGATCCCCAGCGTGGTCTACGGTCTCTGGGGGATCTTCGTGCTGATCCCGATTCTCCGGACCAGCGTCTTCCCGTTCCTCCGCGACATGTTCGGCTTCCTGCCGCTCTTCCAGGGACCGATCTACGGGCCCTCCATGTTCTCCGCGGGGATCATTCTCGCGATCATGGTGATGCCGTACATCATGTCGGTCTCCCGGGAGGTCCTGCTGGCGGTGCCCGACACCCAGCGCGAGGCCGCGCTGGCGCTGGGCGCGACGCGCTGGGAGGCGGTCATCACCGCCGTCCTTCCCTACGCCCGCTCCGGCATCGCCGGCGCCGTCATCCTCGGGCTGGGCCGCGCGCTCGGCGAGACCATGGCCGTGACGATGCTGATCGGGAACCGCCACGAGATCGCCGCCTCGCTCTTCGCGCCGGGATACACCATGGCGGCGGCGATCGCCAACGAGTTCTCCGAGGCGGTGGGCGACATGCACCTCTCCGCCCTGGCGTACGTGGCCTTCCTGCTCTTCGTCGTGACGGTGCTGGTGAACGCCGGCGCGAGGCTCCTCATCTGGCGCGTTGCCCGTGGGTCGGGCATCGGGAGCAAGGCGCTGTGAACCGGCGCGTGCTCCGGCGCTTGGTGAGCAACGCCATGGTCGGCCTGATGGTTTTTGCCGTCGTGGTGGCGCTGCTTCCGCTCTTCTTCATTCTGGCGGACCTGGTCGTGAAGGGCGCCGGGAGTCTCTCGGTAGACTTCTTCACCAAGATGCCCGCGCCCGCGGGCGAGACCGGGGGTGGGGTGGCCCATGCCATCGTGGGGACCCTCATCATCGTCGGTACCGCGAGCCTGATCGGCCTTCCTGTGGGTATCGCGGCCGGGATCTACTGCGCGGAGTATCCCGGCAGCCAGCTCACCTGGGTCACGCGGTTCGTCGCCGACGTCATGAACGGCACGCCGTCGATCGTCGTGGGCGTGTTCGCCTGGGCCTGGATCGTGGCGACCCAGAAGCATTTCTCGGCGCTGGCGGGGAGTGCGGCGCTGGCGATGCTGATGATCCCCATGGTGCTCAGGACCACCGAGGAGATGATCAAGCTGGTGCCCAACTCGCTCCGGGAGGCGGCGCTGGCGCTCGGCTACCCGCGCTGGCGGACCAGTCTCGCCATCGTGGTGCGGACCACGCTGCCTGGTATCGTGACCGGTAGCCTCCTGGCGGTCGCCCGGATCGCCGGCGAGACGGCCCCGCTGCTCTTCACGGCCCTCGGCAGTCAGTACATGGGCTTCGACGTCAATCAGCCTATGGCGGCGCTCCCGCTGACGGTCTTCACCTACGCGACCGGTCCCTACGAGGAGTGGCACCAGTACGCCTGGGCGGCCGCGCTGGTTCTCATCATGGTCGTCTTCGTGCTCAGCGTGGGCGCGCGCTTGGCCATCGGACGGAGATTCAACCTCAATGGCTGACGCCACGCTCCGTACCGCCCCGCCGCCGCCCTCGACCTCGACCGCGGCCGCCATGAACGTGCGGGTCGAAACCGACAAGCTGACGGCGATGTACGGCAAGTTCACCGCCGTGAAGAGCGTGTCGCTCGGATTCCGGCCCCACCGGGTTCACGCCCTCATCGGGCCGTCGGGATGCGGGAAGTCCACCTTCCTCCGGGCTTTGAACCGGATGCACGAGCTGGTGGAGGGCGGCTGGATCACCGGGCGGGTGCTCCTCGACGGCGAGGACATCTACGCGCCCCGGGTCAACGCGATGCAGCTCCGGCGCCGGATCGGGATGGTCTTCCAGCGGCCCACGCCGTTCCCCACGATGTCCATCTACGACAACGTGGCGGCCGGGCTCCGAGTGCACCGGGCGCTGCCCCGTGCGGAGCTGGACGCAGTCGTCGAACGCTCCTTGCAGCAGGCGGCGCTCTGGGACGAGGTGAAGGACCGGCTCCGCACCAGCGCGATGGCGCTCTCCGGCGGACAGCAGCAGCGGCTCTGCATCGCGCGGACCGTCGCGCCGTCGCCCGACGTCATTCTCCTCGACGAGCCGACCTCCTCGCTCGACCCGCAGGGCACCCAGCGGATCGAAGAGCTGCTCTTCGAGCTCAAGAACGCCTTTACCATCATCATCGTGACCCACAACATGCAGCAGGCGGCGCGGGTATCGGACACCACCACGTTCTTCTACCTCGGCACCATGGTGGAGACTGGGGCGACCCGGCAGATCTTCACCGCGCCGCGGAATGAGCAGACCGAGGCCTACATCACGGGGAGATTCGGATGAGCGCCATCATGAAACCGAAGACCTCGTTCTTCACCACTCCGAGAGCCACCCTGGCGCCACGGCCGCCCTCGACCCAGCCGGCCCAGCGCGGTGCACCGGCCGTGGACGTGCGCGGGTTCAGCTTCGCCTACGGCGAGCGTCAGGTGCTCCGGAACCTCGAGTTCTCCATCGAGCGCAAGGCGGTCACCGCCATCATCGGTCCCTCCGGGTGCGGGAAGTCCACCTTCCTGCGCTCGATCAACCGGCTCAACGACCTCATCGCCGCAACCCGGCACCAGGGCGACATCCTGGTCGAGGGCAAGTCGGTCTACAGTCACGGGACCGACCTGGTGGCGCTTCGTCAGCGGGTCGGCATGGTCTTCCAGCGGCCCAACCCGTTTCCCAAGTCGGTGTTCGACAACGTGGCGTACGGCCCGGGGCTCAACCGACTGGTGGCCAAGCGCGACCTGCCCGATCTGGTGGAGCGTTGCCTCCGGCAGGCGGCGCTGTGGGACGAGGTGAAGGACCGGCTCGAGGAGCCGGCGACCGGCCTCTCGGGCGGCCAGCAGCAGCGCCTCTGCATCGCGCGGGCGCTGGGCAATCAGCCGGAGGTGCTGCTCATGGACGAGCCCTGCTCGGCGCTCGATCCGGTCGCCACCCAGCGGGTCGAGGAGCTGATCTTCGAGCTCAAGCGGGACTATACCATCGTGATCGTCACCCATAACATGCAGCAGGCCGCGCGGGTGTCGGACTTCACCGGTTTCTTCGATCGGGGGCAGCTGGTGGAGTTCGACGAGACGGAGCGGATCTTCACCAGCCCGGTGCACGAGCGGACCGAAGCCTACATCACCGGGAGGTTCGGATGACCCTCGACGTCCACCGTCACTTCCACGACGAGCTGAGCCACGTGAAGGTGCGTCTGCTCACCATGTCGGGCGAGGCGGAGGCGGCGCTGAGCCTGGCGGTGGAGGCGCTGCTCGAGCGCGACACCGAAAAGGCGCGCCGGGTGATCAAGGGCGACCGGGTCATCGACAGCATGGAGGTCGAGATCGAGGAGCAGTGCATCAACCTCCTCGCCCTCCAGCAGCCGATGGCTCGCGACCTCCGGATGCTCACCTCCGCGCTGAAGATCGCCAACGACCTCGAGCGGGTGGGCGATCACGCGGTCAACATCGCCCAGTCGGCCGAGCGGTTGAATCAGAGCCGGCCGATCGCCCCCGAGCCCGAGATCGTCGAGATGGCCCGGCTGGCGCGCGACATGCTGTCGGACGCCCTCGAGGCGTTCATCCGCAGCGACGCCGCCGGCGGCCGCGAGGTCTGCCTGCGCGACGACAAGGTTGACCAGCTGCACGACTCGGTGTTCCGTATACTGCTCACCCACATGATGGAAGACCCGCACATGATCGGCGCGGGCATGGAGCTCTTCCTGGTGAGCCGGAACCTGGAGCGGGTGGCCGATCTCGCCACCAACATCGGCGAGGACGTCGTCTTCCTGGTGGAGGGGAAATCCATCAAGCATCACGCCGAGGACCGGGGCGAGGCGAAAGCCACCGCATGACCGGCGGCAACGGCGCCGAGCGGGAGCGGATCGCCGCGATCGACGTCGGCTCCAACTCCGTCCGGCTCCTCGTCGCCGAGTACGATCCCGCCTCCGGTCTCACCGTCATCGACGAGATGAAGGACCAGCCGCGGCTCGCCGCGGGACTGGCCAACACCGGCTGCCTCAACGAGGCGGCGATGGACCGCGCCATCCAGACCCTGGGCCGGATGCGGGAGGTCTGCCAGCGGCGCAACGTCCGCCGGATCGCGGCGGTTGCGACCGCGGCGGTACGGGAGGCGGAGAACGGGCCCTGGTTCGTCCGCCGGGTGCGCCAGGAGCTCGACATCCCGCTCCGCATCATCGACGCCGAGACCGAGGCCGCGCTCTCCTACCGATCGGTCGCCCACCATTTCCCGCTCGCCGGCGAGCGCGCGCTCGTCGCCGACATCGGCGGCGGCAGCCTCGAGCTGATCGGCGCGGTGGACGGGCTGGTGGAGCTGACCCTCTCGCTCCCGCTCGGTGCGGTGTGGCTGACCGAGCTCCACCTCCCCGGCGACCACGCGATCCAGCGGGAGCTGGCCGCGCTTCGGAAGCACATCCGGAAGCAGCTCAAGCGCGCCGTCTCGAGCCGGGAGTGGGCCGCCGCCGCGGTGATCGGATCGGGGGGGACGTTCACCACCCTCGGCCGCATCAGCCAGGCCCGCCGCGGCCTGCCCACCGGAGACACGGTGCACGGCGTCTCGGTCGAGACCGGGGAGGTGGAGCGCCTCCTCGACTGGCTCGCCAGCCGGACGCCGGAGCAACGCAGACAGGTGCCCGGCCTCAATCCCGAGCGCGCCGACATCATCATCGCGGGGCTCGCCGTCACGGCGGAGCTGCTCGACTGGGTCAGGACCCGGAGCATCACGGTGAGCGCGTTCGGTCTCAGGGAAGGTCTGCTCCTGGAGATGGCGGGGGCGGAGGAGCCGGTGGTGCGCGACCCGCTCCGTCTCTTCCGCGAGTTCGCCGAGCGCTGCCAGTCCGACCGCCGCCACGTGGAGCACGTCCGGCGGCTGGCGCTGCAGCTCTTCGAGCAGCTGGGCGAGACGCTGGGCTGCGGCCCCGAGGAGCAGATGCTGCTCGAGGCGGCGAGCCTCCTGCACGACGTCGGCCAGCTGGTGAGCTATCCGAAGCACCACAAGCACAGCTACAGCCTCATCACCCACGCCGAGCGGCTGGGCCTCGCCCCGCGTGAGCGGGGGCTCGTCGCGCTGATCAGCCGGTATCACCGGCAGACCGGTCCCCGGAAGAAGCACCCGGAGCTCGCGGCGCTACCTCCGGACGATCAGGCCATCGTCAGGCGGGTGAGCGCGATCCTCCGGGTGGCGGACGGGTTGGACCGGGGGCACTCGGCGGCGGTGGACACAGTCACCGCGAAACTCGACTCGAAGGCGCTGGTGCTGAAGGTGACGCCGGGGAACGCGCAGGCCGATCTCGGCCTCGAGTGCTGGGGTGCATCGCGGAAGGCCAACGTGCTGGCCAAGCTGCTCCAGCGGGACATCGTCATCACGCCCGCGAGCGGTCAGTAGCCCGACGCCGCCGGCGACGCCCCGCCTTCGGCGGCCTGGGAGGCGTCGAGCTCGAGGAGCCGCTTCAACGTCGGGGCGGAGGGGCCGAGCATCACCGCCATCGCGGCGGCACCCGATGTCCCGATCCGGTTGGCACCGGCGGCGAGCATCCGAAGCGCCGACTCCGCCGTTCGGACGCCGCCCGACGCGTTCACCCCCAGGTCGGACCCCACGGCCCTGCGGAGCAGCGAGACCGCGCCCTCGGTGGCCCCGCCGGCCGGATGGAATCCCGTGGAAGTCTTCACCAACGCCGCGCCCGCCGCGCGCGCCACGAGACAGCCGGCGGCGATCTCCACCGGCTCGAGCGCCGCGGTCTCCAGGATCACATTGACGGGCGCGGCGCCGGCAGCGTCCACCACCCGCCGGATGTCGTCCTCGACGTAGCGCCACTCTCCCGATTTTGCCTGCCCGATCGCCATCACCGTGTCGAGCTCGTCGGCCCCGGTGCCGACGGCCAGTCTCGCCTCCGCCACCTTCGCCTTCGTCGCGGTAGCCCCGAGGGGAAATCCGACCACGGTCGCGACCAGGACGCCGGAGCGGTCGAGCCGGGACACGCAGTCGGCGACCCAGCAGCCGTTCACGCACACCGCCTTCAATCCGTAGCGCGCCGCCTCGTCGCAGAGGGCGATGATGGCGTCGCGTCCCGCCTCCGGCTGGAGCAGGGTATGGTCGATGAACCGGCCGATTCCGGGAGCGTCACCCGAGTCCTCGAGCCAAGGCGGCAGCCCCGCGCGTGGCTCATGGGGTGCTGCCCTCCACGCCTCGACCACGGCCCGGGCCTCCTCGATCACCGAGCCGCCACCCCGCCGGGTAGCTCGGCGACGCCGGCGCCAGCCGTTGTCAGCCATACTTGGCCGGCGCCCCCTGCCGCTCGATCAGATCATGGCCCATCGGGCACGATGAGTTGCGGCTCAGAATCGCTCCCGGTATCCCAGTCCGTGCTCCACGGTCCGGGCGATTGCCCGGTGTTTAGCCACCAGCTCCGGATCCTTGAAGATGTGGACCAGCACCGCCCCCGCGATGAAACCGCCCGCATGGGCCCAGAAGGCAACGCCGCCCTTGTCGTCCCCTAGCGTGGGGACGCCGCCGAGTAGCTGGAGCAGGAACCAATAGCCGAGCATGAGGTACGCCGGCACCACAACCGTCGTGATGAAGAAGCCGAGGAAGATCAACATGTGCACCCGAACCCTTGGATACAGCATGATATAGGCACCCATGACCCCGCTGATCGCCCCGGACGCTCCGACCATCGGTATCGGACTCGACGGGTTCACCAGTGCTTGCGCCGCGGCTGCAGCCACCCCGCAGAGGAGGTAAAACCCCAGGAACCTGAAGTGCCCCATGCTGTCGTTGACGTTGTTCCCGAAGAGCCAGAGGAACCACATGTTGCCGATCAGATGAAACCAGCCGCCGTGCAGGAACATCGAGGAGAGCGGGGTATACCACTGGCCGTCCCCCTCGAGGATGCAGGCCGCGGTCTCGCTCAGCGGGACAGC
>CAYPAE010000102.1:0-1295 GCA_964408595.1 uncultured Gemmatimonadaceae bacterium
GCTCGTACTACGACCGCCGGCTCCGGGGCAAGGCGCTCGATGACGCGGTCTACGGCGCGATCAAGCGGAACCGCGTCTTCGGCCTGATGAACGCGAGCGAGGAGAAGGGCCGCTGGCTCCGCTGGGCGCCGGGCTGGCCCGCCGAGAGGGCGGCCGACGCCCTTCGCTCCATACTCGAGGCCGATCGCGCGCTCAAGGGCACCACCATCTCCGACGAGCGAGGCATCCTGACCGACATGGTGCTGCGCATGGCGACCTCCAGACGGGCGGCCGCATGAATCGGCCGGGCCAATGCCTCTTCGCTCTCCTCCTGGCCGGCGCATCCACCGCCGCCGCTCAGACCGACCCCCGCCTGGTCGCCGCCGTGCGCTCCGCGCAGGAGGGCCAGGGCGACTCGGCCCGGAGCGCCGTAGACCGGCTCCTCGCGGCCACGCCGCCCACCGATTCGCTCTACCCCGAGATCCTCTACACCCAGGCGATGGTGGCCAACACCGCCGCCGACATGCGCCGGCACCTCCAGCGCGTGGTGGTGGAGCACCCGTCGTCACCCTGGGTGGACGACGCGCTGCTCCGCCTGGTGCAGATGGACTACGCCACCCGGACCTTCGACAACGCGGCCCGCAACCTCGAGCGCCTGCGGCTCGACTACCCGCTCACACCGCTCTTCGCTCAGGCCGCCTACTGGGGCGGTCGCACCTACTTCGACCTGAAGGACACGACTCGCGCCTGCCGCTGGCTCGCCGACGGGATCGCCCGGGCGGAGGCCGACGTCGAGCTGCAGCGGCAGCTGGGGTTCCTGTATCAGCAGTGCGATGTCAGCGGGGCAGCGGGGCAGCGGGGCGGCGGGGCAGCCGATACGGCGCCGAAGCCTCAAGCCACGCCGCCCGATTCAGCAGCTCCGAAGCCGGTCGCGGCCGACTCGGCCGCCCGCCGCGTCGCGGACTCACTGCCCCGCCGCCCCGCCGCCCCGCCGCCCCGCTTCCGGGTTCAGGTCGCCGCGGTCGCCACTCCCGGCGCCGCCGACGACGCGGCGAGCAAGGCGGAAGGCCTCGGCTTCCCCGCCGTGATCGTCCGGGTGCGTGGGCTGTACAAGGTGCGCGCCGGGGAGTTCGCCACCCGGAAGGAGGCGCAGGCCGCCGTCGCGAAGCTCAAGGCCGGGATCGGGGGCAGCCCGTTCGTGGTCGCGGAGCGGTAAACCGGCGAGGCCTAGAGGGTTGCCATATATGGATTTCCGGTCCCAGGCGGGCGACACCACGGCACGATCGTCGTGTCCTCGTGGAACCGCACCGGCCCTT
>CAYPAE010000102.1:1305-2028 GCA_964408595.1 uncultured Gemmatimonadaceae bacterium
GGTCGTGGTGCGTGTGTCCGGTCGTGGTGCGTGTGTCCGGTCGTGGTGCGTGTGTCCGGACTCTGTCGCCGTACTCGAATCCTACCGACTAGCCCGCTGCCGCGCCGCCCCGCTGCCCCGCTGCCCCGCCGCATTAAGATTCGCCACATGGTCCCCCGCACAATCCGGCTGGCTCGCAAAGTCCGCGCGGCGGCATGCCTCGCCGCGCTCGCCGGCGGCGGCTGCGGGGGCTCGGCCCCGGTGTCGGCACCCGAGCCGGCCGCTGCTCCGGACAGGTGCATCCTTCCCACCGGCGACCCCGGCGAGCCACGCGAGCTCGTCGTCGCCGCGGTTCGGACGGAGGACTCGGCCGCCGTCGCTAGTCGCCGGCCCGAGCCGCTCGTCCTACTCGACTGCTTCGGCGCCGCGCGGCCCGGCGCGGCCGAGTCGTGGACTCCCGACTCCTCGCGTCGCACCTGGACTTTCGTCCTCGCACCGTCCGCCCCCCGCGTCACGGCAGCGGGCGCGGCCGCCGAGTGGAGAACGCGGCCCGACGCGGCCACGACGCTCAGATATGCGGGAGTCTCGGCGGTGATCCCGCTGGACCAATGGCGGCTCGTCGTCTCGCTCGACCGTCCGAAGAAGCTGAACGCGTACGACGTCGCCATGCGCGACGACCTCTACGCGGCGCTCGGCGCCGCGGACGAGGACCCCGACGTGCGGGTGGTGATCCTCCGGGGCCGC